>LFJI01000017.1 GCA_001235855.1 Candidatus Burkholderia brachyanthoides | reverse complement strand
AAATGTGTTACCCCTGTCCTGACACACCTGTTACCCATGTCTCTGGTCTGTACACGGCCGTAAATAAAGTCACCCCTCCGCCGGGGAGGCGGCTACTGCAATAAAAGGGTCCCATTGTGCCGACGACCGTACTAAAGACGCCTACGACCAACCCAACCCAACAAGACCCCATAACCGCAAGTATCAATCAGCCCGCAACACAACAGTGGCCAACGGAGGCAAAGTCAGCGCAGCAGACTCATTCCGCCCATGGCTAGGATAGCCTTCGGCATGAATAACGCCCCCATGGCCAAGATTGGACCCGCCATAAATGGAGGCATCGGAGTTGAGCACTTCGATCCACCGCCCGCCGCGCGGCAACCCAATGCGATAACCCTCCCGAGGCACCGGCGTCATATTGCAGACAACGACAAGATCGTGCCCTTCGGCATCCGTCCGCCGATAGGCATAAACACTATTGCCGTTGTCATCGCCGACGATCCATTCGAACCCGCGCGAATCGCTATCGAGCTTATGCAGCGCAGGCTCACTCACATAGAGCGCATTGAGATCGCGCACGAGCTTCTGCAAGCCGCCATGCAGCGCATCATCGAGCAAATGCCAGTGCGGTGACTCGTCGTGATTGAACTCGGCGAACTGCCCGAACTCCCCGCCCATGAACAACAGCTTCTTGCCGGGATGCGTCCACATGAACCCAAGATAAGCCCGCAGGTTGGCGAACTTCTGCCACCGGTCGCCGGGCATCTTGTTGATTAGCGACCCCTTGCCATGCACGACTTCATCGTGCGACAACGGGAGCACGAAACGCTCGGAATACGCATACACCATCCCGAACGTATAGAGATGATGGTGATACTGCCGATACACCGGATCTTCCTGCATATAGTGCAAGGTATCGTGCATCCAGCCCATGTTCCACTTGAAGTCGAACCCGAGCCCGCCGCTCTCGACATTCGCTGTCACGCCCGGCCATGCCGTCGATTCCTCGGCAACAGTAATCGCGCCGGGAATCTGCCGCACTTCATGATTCAGGCGCTTGAGGAACGCAATCGATTCGAGATTCTCACGCCCGCCATAAACGTTGGGCACCCATTCGCCGGCCTTGCGCGAATAATCTCGATACAGTATCGACGCCACCGCATCCACGCGCAAGCCATCGACGTGATACCGCTTGAGCCACGCAAGCCCGGAGGCAATCAGGAACGCGCTCACCTCGTTGCGGCCGAGGTTGTAGATCATCGTGTTCCAGTCCTGGTGATACCCCTCGCGCGGGTCCGCATGCTCGTATAGCGGCGTGCCGTCGAATTGCACCAGACCGTGCGCATCGTTCGGAAAGTGCGCAGGCACCCAGTCGATGATCACGCCCAGCTCCGCCTTGTGCGCGCGATTCACGAATTCCGCGAACTGCTCCGGCGTGCCGAAGCGCGCTGACGGCGCGAACTGCCCAAGCGGCTGATATCCCCACGATCCACCGAACGGATGCTCCGCGATCGGCATGAATTCGAGGTGCGTGAAGCCCATGCCCTTCGCATAAGGAATCAGGCGTTCCGCCAGATCACGCCAGTTCATGCCGCGGTTGCCCTCTTCGGGAATCCGAAGCCACGACTCCGCATGCGCTTCGTAAATCGCGATCGGCGATTGTGCCGTTTGCTTGCCGCCGCGCGTGGCCATCCATTCGGCATCGGTCCATGCGTAATGATCGATCGCGTTGCCGTCGGCCACGACGGATGCCGTCGAAGGCGGCTTCTCGCTTTGCATCGCGCACGGATCGGCTTTCAGCGGCAACGTATGGCCGTCGCGCGTGACGCTCTCATACTTGTAGCGTGTGCCCGCGCCGATGCCGGGAATGAACAGCTCCCATACGCCCGCGTTGTGACGCAAACGCATCGGATGACGCCGTCCATCCCACGTGTTGAAGTCGCCGACCACCGAAACGCGCTTCGCATTCGGCGCCCATACCGCGAAGCGCACGCCCGCGACGTTGCCATGCGTGATCGGCCGCGAGCCGAGGCATTCGAGCACCGCATACGGATCGGCATGCGAAAGGCGCGTGAGCCATTCGTCCGACAAAACCGGACCGAACGAATACGTGTCGTGCGTTTCCTGCGGCGTGTCGTGCCAGTCGATGTCGAGCCTGTACGCGGCCGGACGCGTCACGAATCCTGCATAGAGACCGGCATCGTGGATGCGTGCCAGCGAGCCGATGTGCTCGCCGTTCGACGCATCAATCACATTCACGCCGGAGGCGTTCGGCAGGAACACGCGCACGACATGACCGACATCGGTTTCATGCAGGCCGAGCATCGAGAACGGATCGGGATGCCGCACCTCGATGAGCGCGTCGATATCGAGCGGATTGAGTCCATGCGCCGGATTTCTCGTCTCCGCTCCGTCGCTACGATTATTCATGATAGGTTCCATCCGGGTTGTCCTTGTTTGCTTCGAACACGGGCTGCATGACCGGCGCGGGCGGTTCGCCCGTATCGCCGAGCACGCGGCTAGCGAGCGACGCGAGGCCCCGCAACGGAAGGCCGATCCAGGTCGGCCGGTTCGCTGCTTCGTAGCGAATTTCGTAAGCGGCTTTCTCGATCAGGAACAGATCGAGCAAAGGTTCGAAGACGTTTTCCGCCGCAATGGTTTCGGGCGAGACCGCGATCGCTGCCCTGTACTGCCGCAAGAAACTCTCCTCGGCATACGCACGCAGACATTCGAACAACGCGCGCTTTCTGTCTGCTGTTTGGGCCGGTGCGTTTTCCGTGGTCGATTGCGCGGCCGCGCTCGCGTACGACAGCGAACGCAACAGGCCCGTGACGTCGCGCAGCGGGCTCGTCTTGCGACGGCGTTCTTCCAGCGTGCGCACGGGCTCGCCTTCGAAGTCGATCAGATACACATCGCCTTGCGCCATCAGCACCTGACTCAGATGGAAGTCGCCATGAATGCGGATACACAGCGCGTCCGCCTCGGACGGCACCAGATTCTTCACTGCCTCGTCGAGGATCTCGCGACGGTCGAGCAGACTCTGCGCGAGGAAACAGTCGTGCTCGCTGAATTCGCCGATCTTCTGCGCGACGATATCGAGCGCCGAGTCGAGCAACTCCAGCGTGCCGCCGATCCAGCTCTTCACATCGGCCTTGGTGGCGCGTTGCGGCGCGAAGGCCTTGTCTTCCGTCGGCGATGCGAGCGCCACGTGCAGCTCGCCGAGCCTGCGCCCGATCACGCCCGCGATATTGCCGTAGCCTTCGAAATCTTCAAGTTCCTTCTCGTGTTCGGGCATGTTCTGCTTGGTATCGACCGACACCGCGAGTTCATCCACCGTGCGGCGCAGATAGTCGAGCGCGTAGTTCCACGCATCGCCCTGGTTGTCGATGAAGCCTTGCAGAATGACGAGCATGTGCGGCACGCCTTCCGGATCGACCCGCACCACTTCGCCATACAGCGGCCCCGTGTTCTGGTAGCCGAGCTTGGTCAGATAGCGGCTCATTTCCGCTTCCGGATGCACACCGCCGACGATACGCCGCACCAGCTTCAGCACGACCTTCTCGCCAACCACGAGCGAGCTATTGCTCTGCTCCGCCGCGAGCCAGCGAATTTCAGGCGGCTCGGCCGGATCGAAGTCGAGCGTGGCGAGGCGTTCGGTCGGCAGGAAGCGGATTTCGCTTTTCTGCACGGTCGGCATCACGGCCTTTTCCGCAAGCTTCTTCAAGACGCCATACGTAAACGACGGCACCGAGAACGCATCCGTCAGATGACCGATGTTGCGATTGCGGCGTACGCGCGCAAGCGCCAGTTGCATATACAGCGGTGAAGTCGTTTCGCTGCCCCACGCGATCGAAAGCGGTAGCACATAACGCTCGGTGTGATTGCCGACATCCGCTTCGACTTCCGTGAACGCGAAGCCCGCGCCTTCGATGGTCGTCAGCGCGGCAAGACGCACCGCATGCAGTTGCTGATCCTTCGACGCGAACCAGCGCCGCTTGTTCAGATAGCTCGGCAACACTTCCGATTCGAGCAGGCGCACGTTCTCCGGCGTCGGTCCCGTCTGGCCCGCGCGAATCACCATCGTAACGAATTCGGGCAACTGTTCCGACGGCGCTTGCGCCCATGCCGGACGTATGTTGCCCGGGCAAAGCTGGAACCACAGGAAGCCGTAGGGCGGGAAGGTGAGCAGATACGTCAGTTGGCCGATGGGCGGGAAGGGCGAATCGGCTGTCATTTCGAGCGGCACGGAGCCCGCGAATTCCGACAAGTCGAGTTCCACCGCCTGCGGCGCGCGCGCGAGATTCGCTACGCACAGAATGGGCGGCTCGCCTTCGAGCTCGCGCAGATACGCGAGAATCTTGCGATTCGCCGGCCGCAGGAAACGGATCGTGCCGCGTCCGAAGGCATGCTTCGAGCGGCGCACCGCGAGCATCTTGCGCGTCCAGTTCAGCAGCGAATGCGGGTCGCGGCTCTGCGATTCGACGTTCACCGCGTCGTAGCCGTAGAGCGACTCCATCACCGGCGGCAACACGAGTTGCTCGGGGTCGGCGCGCGAAAAGCCGCCGTTGCGGTCGGACGACCATTGCATCGGCGTACGCACACCGTCGCGGTCGCCCAGGTGGATGTTGTCGCCCATGCCGAGTTCGTCACCGTAGTAGATAACGGGCGTGCCCGGCATCGACAGCAGCAGCGAGTTGATCAGTTCGATACGGCGGCGGTCGCGCTCCATCAGTGGCGCGAGACGGCGGCGAATGCCCAGATTCAGACGCGCGCGGCGATCGCTCGCATAGGTGTTCCACAGGTAATCGCGCTCGGAATCCGTGACCATTTCGAGCGTCAGTTCATCGTGATTGCGCAGGAAGATCGCCCATTGATTCGTCTCGGCGAGATCCGGCGTTTGCCGCATGATGTCGGTGATCGGAAAGCGGTCTTCGCTCGCGATTGACATGTAGATGCGCGGCATCAGCGGGAAGTGGAATGCCATGTGGCACTCGTCTCCCTCGCCGAAGTATTCCTTCACGTCTTCCGGCCACTGGTTCGCTTCCGCGAGCAGCATCCGATTCGGATATTCGGCGTCGATGGTCGCGCGGATCTTCCTCAGGATCGCATGCGTTTCGGGCAGGTTCTCGTTGTTGGTGCCTTCGCGTTCGACCAGATACGGCACCGCATCCAGCCGCAGACCATCGATACCCATGTCGAGCCAGAAGCGCATCACGCTGAGCACTTCCTTGATCACCGCCGGGTTGTCGAAGTTCAGATCCGGCTGGTGCGCATAAAAGCGGTGCCAGTAGTACTGTCCCGCGACCGGGTCATGCGTCCAGTTGGAAGGCTCCGTGTCGATGAAGATGATGCGCGTCTCTTCGTACTTCTTGTCCGTGTCGGACCACACGTAGTAGTTGCGATGGTTCGATCCCGGCTTCGCGCGCCGCGCGCGCTGAAACCACGGATGCTGATCCGACGTGTGGTTGATGACGAGTTCCGTGATCACGCGAATGCCGCGTGCGTGCGCTTCCTGAATGAAGCGCTTTACGTCGGCGATGGTGCCGTAGTCCGGATGCAAGTTGCGATAGTCGGCGATGTCGTAACCGTCGTCGCGCCGTGGCGACGGATAGAACGGCAGCAGCCAGATCGCATCGACGCCCAGATCCGCGATGTAATCGAGCTTCGCGAGCAGGCCGGGGAAGTCGCCGATGCCGTCGTTGTTCGCATCGAAGAACGACTTGATATGCACCTGATAGATGATCGCGTCTTTGTACCAGAGCGGATCGTCGCTGAGAATCGAGGCCTTCTTGTTTCGCTTCACGCTTGTATGCACAGTTCGCTCCAATGTCTTCTCGGGCTGGCTTACGCCCTTGTTATGGCTGTGCTTTCGTATGTCGCAGCAAATGCATCAGGCTTCCTCGTCGGGTTGCGGCTTGGGCAATCCCATGTCGGCGGGCGCGATGCGCCAGATCGCGAACGGCAGCGAATGCGGGTTGAGCCGCACATGCTGACGACGTCCGCGCCATTCGAAACGCTCGCCGGTCACCTGATCCTCGACTGCGACTGCATTCCATTCGTGCACGCCCCAGCCTTCGAGCGTCTGCCACGGCAACTCGATATCCGCGCCCTGCTCGTTGAAGGGATCGAGATTGATCGCGACCAGCACCACGTTGTCGCGCGAAGCGTTGGCCTTCTCGAAGAACAGGATGTGATCGTTATGCGCAGGCAGGAAGTTGATGCCCAGATGCGTTTGCAGGGCGGGATTCGCGCGTCGAATGCGATTCAGCGCCCTGATCTCCGTGACGATATTGCCCGGACGGTTCCAGTCCCAGGCACGCAACTGATACTTCTCGGAGTCGAGATATTCCTCGCTGTTGGGCAGCGCCGCCGACTCGCACAACTCGAAGCCACTATACACGCCCCACAAGCCCGACAAGGTCGCCGCGAGCGCCGCGCGAATCACGAAGCCGGGACGTCCCGAACTTTGCAGAAAGCGCGGGTTGATATCGGGCGTATTGACGAAGAAGTTCGGCCGGAAAAATTCCTTCGCGTCGGTCTGCGTGAGATCGTGCATGTAGTCGATGAAATCGCGCTTCGACTCGCGCCACGTGAAGTACGTGTACGACTGCGAGAAGCCAAGCTTGGCGAGACGGTTCATCAAACGTGGACGCGTGAACGCCTCCGACAGGAAGATCACATCGGGATGGCGCGCACGCACGTTGCCGATCACCCATTCCCAGAACGGGAAGGGCTTCGTATGCGGATTATCGACGCGGAAAATGCGCACGCCTGCCGCGATCCAGTGCAGGAACACGTCGCGCAGCGAGGTCCACAACTCGGGCTTCGCATCTTTCGCGTAGAAGTCCGGATTCACGATGTCCTGATACTTCTTCGGCGGATTTTCCGCATAGCGCAGCGTGCCGTCGGGACGCCAGGCGAACCATGTCGGATGTTCTTTGAGCCACGGGTGATCGGGCGAGCATTGCACCGCGAAGTCGAGCGCGATCTCGAGACCGTGTTCGTGCGCGGCCTCGTGCATGCGCTTGAAGTCGCCGAGATTGCCCAGTTCCGGATGCACCGTATCGTGGCCGCCTTCCTTGCTGCCGATCGCATACGGACTGCCGACATCGCCCGGCAGCGCGGTCAGTGTGTTGTTCTTGCCTTTGCGGTTGGCCACGCCGATCGGATGGATCGGCGGGAAATACAACACGTCGAAGCCCATCTCGCGAATGCGTGGCATCTTGCCGATCACGTCGATGAAGTTGCCGTGACGGTTCACGTCGTCGCTCATCGAACGCGGGAAGATCTCGTACCAGCTCGCGAAGCGCGCGGCCGCGCGCTCCGAGTCGATGCGATACACCACCGGATCGCGCCACAGGAACGGCCGGTGCCGCGCCGCCGCGATCGCCTTGGCGGTGGCGGCGGCGAGCACCAGTTCGAGCTTGCGCGTGTCGTTGGCCTTGGTGAATTCCTTGACGATCTTTTCGAGAGGCTTGCTGTCCGCGTCTTCGACCGTCTTCACTTCGGCGAGGATCAGCGCGAACAGATGCTTTGCTTCCTCCACTTCGAGTTCCACACCTTGCCCGGCCTTGATCTTCTTCTGCATGCGATCGACGAGCGAGGCGAATTCGTCGCGCCATGCCATCACGACGAATTCGTGACGGCCCACGCGTTCGAGCGGAATGCGCGTGCTCCACAGATCGAGGCCGGCGGGCTGCACGGCGGTCATCAGCGCTTCGTACCATTCGGTTTCGTCGGCGGCGCGCCATTGCACGGCGGCGGCGATCTTGTCGTGACCTTCGGCGAAGATCGCCGCCTGAATCTGCACCGCTTCGCCGACGATGCGCTTCGCCGGAAAGCGGCCGTTATCAACCGATGGCGTCACGCTCTCGATGGACACGCGAGGCGCTTCGATCGCGGCGGCGATCGACTTCTTGTCGGCCGCCTTCGCGCCACGTTTCACTTGCGGCTGGGCGAGCAGGACGAACGGTTCGGCCTCTGCGCGGAACAGGCGCACATCGCCGGGCTTGAGCGTGAACGGCGCGAGACGCTCGGCCTTGCCCTTCGTATCGTCGATCAACGCGAAGCGCGTGTAATTGCCCGGCACCGATTCGAGCAGATGCAGCGTATCGACATGCACCGGCGCGACGAGATCAGGATTGACGATCATCAGCACCGCGTTCTCGCTGCAACGCAGATCGCTGCCGGCGCGGATCAGCGCGGCGTAGGGCGTACCCGCGCCGGTCAGCGAGCGCAGCTCGCCGACGCTCGACAAGGTGGGCACATCGCGCTGCAACGCGTTCGCGCGCTTCACTTGCGTGGTGGTCAGGTCGATGCAGCGTTCCTTCGTCGCGTGCTCGTATTCGGCGGCGATGCCGTATTCGAAGCCCATCGGCACGAGCAGGCCGGTGCCGAGCGCGGTCGCGGTGTCTAGCACGCGCCTATAGGCGCGCTCGACGAGCGAGGTGTCGCTGGTATCGCTCAGATAGCTGATGAGGCGCGTGCCAAACGGATCTTCCGGAAACGCGATCGGTGGCGCGATGCGCGCGAGCGCCGCATGCTCGTCGATCAGCCACGCGCTCTTGAAATCCCACCAGCGCGTGGAGGCGAACACGGCGTCGAAGGCGGCATCGGTCAGGCTGTAGATGTCGTGGCGCGTCAGGCCTACCGTCCACGCCAGCCAGCGCGACTCGGGATGCTTCTCACGCACCGCCGCGCTCAGCTTGCGCCACACATGCGCGGGCACCGTATGCGGGTAATCGAAGCGGAAGCCGCCGACGCCTGCATCCGCGATCGTGCTCAACTCCTTCGCCCACCATTCGGTGAGATGGTGCGCGGCCTCGCCGTCGTGGAAGTTGCCGTAGGCGACATCGCGCTGATGCGGCGGCTTGCGCGGATCGAGCCGCGCATCGGCACTCTCGAAGGGCTGGAACCAGTGCTTGTTGTCCTGATAAAGTCCGCCTTCAGCGCTCACGCGATCGAGCACAGTGAGCTTGTGCTTCTTCGCGGCGTCGTCGAGTTGACGCAGACCATCGGCGACCTTGCCGTCGAATTCGAAGATGGGATGCAAACGATGATGATCGGCAACCGCTTCACGATGCCCATTGCTACCTGGCGCGAACGGCGCACCGATCAGGACGTGATCGAAGCCGAGCGAGGCGGCATGCCCGAATTGGGCGGGCCAGTTCGCAAGCGGGCCGACGAGCAGCGGGTCGATGAAGTAGATACGAGGCGCATACGCATGATGAGCTTGATGGTTTTCCATCATTCGTCTTTTCCAGAGTCGTCCTGCGGTAGCGGGGATGCGGGTTGCGATCGCGATCACGGACCAAACTGGCTGAAGAGCCGGTCCGTGCGAAAGCGATGCGCGCGCGACGGACCTCGATACTGACATACCTCAACGCCGGTAAAACGACGCTGGCCTCGTCCGCGTTTCGCGATGCACCGTGCTGCTCGTCGGTGGGCGCCACGGTTCCCCGGCGTGTTTCGGCCGGGGATACGCACGGAGGGAAAGAAGCACGTTACAGAAGCACGTTACGTGCCGCGTAGGCGCCGCGCCTTCCGTGAAGCTTCCATGAACCGTGAACGCCTGTCTACAGATTCGGTATCGATGCGGCTATGCGCTCTTGACCGTGCGCGCCTTGTCGCTAGCGAGCGCCAGATCTTCGCGGGCCTCGCGTGTGGGCGCCGCCGTGCCGAGCGCGCGGCGCGAACGCAGCGCCGTGCGGCTTGGACGCACCTGACTGACATCGACGTACAGTGCGACCATCTTCGCGACGGCTTCGTTCCACCCGAAATCGCATGACATCGCGTTGCGCTGCAACGCGCGCCACAGGAGCGGGCGCAGATAGGCATCGAGCGTGCGGTTGGCGGCGTCGATTACGTCCTGGGTCCGTTCGCCGTCGAAGAGGAAGCCGGTTGGCGCGCGCGACGTCTTTCGCTGTGGGGCGGCGGCGATGGGCAGATCATTCGTGCCGTCGCGCAAATACACGGCGGGACGCAGCACGTCGCGCGTCATCGCATCCGTCAGACGATGGGCGTTTTGCGATGCATCGACGATCGTGTCGGCCAGGCCGCCCAGGCGCGATGCGACCGGCAGCGGTGCCGTAACGCATCGCATAGAGTTGCGTGAGGCCGCACGGCTCGAAGCGGCTCGCGTGCAGCAGGATGTCGGCGCCCGCATGCAGTGCGTGCGCGCGGCGTTCGTCGTAACCGATATGCACGCCGACACGATCGGGGAATTCGCGCGCGAGAGTTCTGAAGCCTTTCTCGAGATATGCCTTGCCCTTGCCGATCACCGCGAGTTGCAGGCGCGGATGCCGTTCGAGCAGACGCGGCAGCGCGTCGAGCACGACATCGGCGAGCTTTTGTCCGGTCATGCGGCTGCCGATCGTCATGAGCGGCGCGAACGGATCGGCGGGTAGGCCGAACACGCGTTGCAGCGCGCGCTTGCAGGCGTGCTTGCCACGCATATCGTCGAACGAATAGTTGCGCGCGACGGCCGGATTCCACAGTACGTCGTCGATCCCGTTGAGCACGCCCGAGAGCTTGTCCTTGCAGCTTTGCAGCACGCCTTCCATCAGGTAACCGAAGCGCGGCGTGAGGATTTCGCGCGCATACATTTCACTGACCGTGGTGACGCGATCGCTATGGACGATACCCGCCTTCATCAGACTCAGCGCGCCGTAGAACTCGATGCTCTTCGGTTCGCTGAACGCGTGCACGAGCCACTTGTCCGGCACGCTCAGCGACGGTCCGACCGACAACGCGTAGTTGCCCTGGAACGCCAGGTTGTGGATGGTGAACACGCTCTTGGCCTGTATGCCCGCGTGCTTCATCAGAAGCAGCGTCAGGCCAGTATGCCAGTCGTGGGCGTGAACGAGGTCGGGCTTCTTCACGCCATGCACGCCTTGCGCGATCCGCACGGCGGCGGCCGAGCGCGTTGCGAAGCGCACGGCGTTGTCCGGATAGTCGCGGCCCTGCGCGTCCTGATACAGGCCGGTGCGCGCATAGAGCGCGTCGCAGCGCAGGAGCAGCACGGGTAACGCCGTCGGACATGCGTCCGCGCAGGAGCGCGGCATCACCGCCAAGCAGGCCCGTGAGCGTTCCGACTTTGGTCAGGCCTTCGGCCGCAGCGATGGCGTGCGGATAGGCGGGCAGAAGGATCGAGGCATCGACGCTGGCTTCGCGCAGGGTGGCGGCGTAGGCGCTGACCATATCGCCGAGGCCCCCGGTTTTGGCGAGCGGAATCGCCTCGGATACGACCAGCAGAACGTTCAAGGGCAAAATGGACTCCAGTGCGGGAGGTGCGCGAGGCCGAATCGATGAGCGTGAGCCGCGCGGTCGTTGCTGATCAGGGTGTTCAGGGGAAAGCTTGCGCATTGCAGCAATCTTTAGCAATAGCTGTGCCATGCACGAAACCAGCGCGTGCGTTGCGTCACGCGGATTTCCGCCAATCCAATCCACAGCGCGTTCTTAAACGGCATCTAAAAAGCACGCCCGTGCTGCGTGTAAAACTGACTGCGGCGCGCGCTCTGTTTTTACACGGCAAGGGATCGGGCTTAGGGAGCGCTTATGTGGCGCGTGTGACAGCAATGCTCATGGCGAGCATCACGCGTAAAAGCGGGAAGGAGAAGGCACGCTCAGCCGCCCACCATGCCCGCGGCGATGTTGATCGACAAGCCCAAGCACGGCGAGGTTGAAGAAGAACGACAGCACGATTGCGCGAGCGCGGTGCGGCGCACTGCGGTGGAGCACAACGCCACATCGGAGGTCTGCGAAGCCACCGCGATGGTGAATGCGAAGTAGAGCAGATCCCAGTAATCCGGCTTCAGATGCTTGTCGGGAAACTGCAGTGCGGGCTGGCCGCAGTCTTTCTTTCGCGCCTGATCTCGCTCGGTTTGATAGTACTGGCGGGCGTAGTGCAGCGTGAACATGGTCGGGATGAGGAACCATGCGCCGAGCATGGTCGCACCGGTGAGCACGTAATGCAGCCACGCATCGTGACCATGATTCTTCGCGGTCGCAAGCTCCGCGACGATGGCAACCAGACTTGCGATTGCCGCGATGCTGACCACGACTAGCACCGCCGCCGCGTTCTCGTCTTCGCGTTCGGCGAGCGCCTGCACGTTGGACTGATCGGCGGTGACCATCCGAATCCAGATCAGCGCGAGATACAACCACACGGCCGTGTCCCAGCCGATCAGCGCCCGCACGACGGAACACCGTGCCCATTCACCAGCACGGCGACGCACAGGCCGAAGAAGACCGATCAGCGCGCGGGGGCGGTTGCGCAAAACCTGCGGGAGCATTTGCATCGTCGTTGTTTTTTTTTGTGCGGGCGTAGGGTTCCCGGCGATTGCGATTATCGACGAACGGGCTTTCATTGCGCCTGTTATCAAAACGACGCCCTCATACGAAAGCGGGCGCGTGTGTCATAACGCCTGAGCACGAAAGCGCAACAAATCCCTATTTTGATACATCTGAAGATGTATATATTATCTATCCGGCAGGATTTGCGACATTATGATTGTATATCTCCGGCATCGGCGAGCGTGGCCGAAACACGCGCTGCAATCGTTTCGCGAAAGTGACCCACCCCGCACAACGCCTCTGGTTCTGAAGCTAACATCGGTCGCATGAATGATCCTACGTTTCCTCTCGTCTGCAGGCATCCGGCCAACGAGGTCGGACGCGATTTCGTCGTCGGCGCATACACGGCTGCGTCGACGCCCTGCGTTATCTGCTGCGCGAAATCGACTTCGATGGTGCGCACGACCGGCTGTTCTTCGTCGGCGATTTGGTCGACCGCGGCACGGACTCGCTCGCGGCAATCGATCTCATCGACAAGCCGTGGTTCTATCCGGTGCTCGGCAATTACGAAGACGCGCTGATCGCGGTGGCGACCGGCGCGATGCGCCGTCAGGCGTGGTACGCGATCGGCGGCGCATCGGCCGAGACGCTGCACGACGATCAGCTCGGCGAACTGGTGCTGCGTCTCGCGAAGCTGCCCCTGGTGCGCGTCGTGGTGGGTCAGGGCGCGCAGCGGTTCAACCTGCTGCACGCGGAGTTCTTCGGCAGCGACGCCGATCTCGACGCCACCAATTATTCCGACGAAGTGCGCAATCAGTTGCTGTGGGGCCGCGGACTCACGCTCGGCAGCGCCGACGCCACGCGTCAGCGCTGCCTGTCGCCGACGGGCCATATGCCGACACGCACCGTCAAGCAGATCGGCTCGCAGATCTATATCGATACGGGCGCGTTTACGTCCGAAGGGCGGCTTACCATCGTGCAGGCCGGCACCGACGAGCGCTGGTCCGTCAAGGAACGCTGGGCGGCATCCGAAGGCGCGCGGGAACTCGCGCTGCCCTGATACTGCGCGGTCTTCGTTGCATCTGAAGAAGCGGCGGCACGGCCTTTGCTCGATCACTCGCTATCCAGCAAAACAATAGCGAAGCGCGCGGTGGCCAGAATCGGACGATAACAGGCGGCAGGCGGTGGCTCGGCCGGCATGCTCAATAGTGGAAGCGGCGGCGTGCAAGGCTGCCCGGAAGACCTGCCGCCCGGCTTGCGCTACATGGACGATTCACGGCGCGGTTACACGCGCGAGTGGATCGACGGCGCATTCGCCTACTTCTTCAATACGCAGGGCAAGCGCGTCGGCGATGAAGCGGAGATTCGACGCATCAATGCGCTCGCCATTCCTCCGGCGTATATCGACGTGTGGATTTGATTTGCCTCGACGCGCGCGGACATTTGCAGGCGACCGACCGTGATGCGCGCGGCCGCAAGCAGTACCGCTATCACCCGCAATGGCGCGAAACCCGCGATGCCAATAAGTACGAGCGCATGCTCGCGTTCGGGGCGACATTGCCGAAGTTGCGCAGGCGCGTCGCGCGCGATCTGTCGTTGGACGGCATGCCGCGCGATAAGGTGCTCGCGACCGTCGTGCGGCTGCTGGATACGACGCTGATCCGCGTCGGCAGCGAGGAATATGCGCGCGAGAATCGCTCGTATGGTTTGACGACTTTGAGGAAGCGCCGCCTGAAGGTATCCGCCGATACGCTGCGCTTCCACTTTCGCCGCAAGAGCGGGATCGAGCACGACGTCGCCGTGAGCGATGCGCGGGTCGCGCGCATCGTCAGGCGGTGCATGGATTTGCCCGGCCAGGACCTGTTCCAGTATCTTGATGCGGACAGCACACGCCACGCCGTGAGTTCGTCCGATATCAACGACTGTCTGCACGAGATCACCGGCGTGGAGTTCACGGCGAAGGACTATCGCACGTGGGCGGGCAGCGTATTCGCGCTGGCGGCGCTGCGGCGTCTAAAGTGGAAACGGTGAGCGAGGCGCGCAAGCATGTCGTCGGCACGA
The DNA here is from genome assembly GCA_001235855.1 of Candidatus Burkholderia brachyanthoides. Lineage (GTDB taxonomy): Bacteria > Pseudomonadota > Gammaproteobacteria > Burkholderiales > Burkholderiaceae > Caballeronia > Caballeronia brachyanthoides. Next base: position 4,111 of record LFJI01000017.1, on the reverse strand, counting down.
TCAAGGACGTGTCACGTGTCGCAATTGCTGCGCAGCACGCCCGCCGTGTGCCGCAAGTGTTATGTGCATCCAGCGGTGATCGAGGCGTTTGAAGCGGGCGAACTGGCGGAAGCGATGCCGGCGTCGCGCCGTCGCGGATTGCGCACGGATGAGGCCGCGCTCGCCATCTTTCTCGAGAAGGACACGAAGCGCCGCGTCCGCGAAGCCACGCGTAAAAACCGTTCGGGCGACGCGCGGCTCACCAGTCTCCTGAAGGAATTGAGCCGCAAGGCGCGTGCGGATGCGCTCAAGGCGAGCGCCAAGGGTGTGGCGGCGCAGGCGCTGGAAAACGTCGCGTGCAAGCCGGCGTCGAAAGCGGCGCGGCCTGCCGCGAAGAAACTCGCGCGCACGCGGTCTTCCGCTGCGGTAGCGATGAGTTGAAACGTTTAAGCGACCTGGTTCAGTTCAAACACGTAGTCGATGGCTTCGCCATTCCAGTTGTATTCGACGAGGTAAGCGGCGTGCTGGCAGTCACGTAGCATCGTCGTGCGCAACGCGGCGAGACACTCGCCCGACTCGTCCCGCACTGAGGGATACGCAATGCCCGGCGCACCCGCGCCCCGCACGGCCGAGCGCCATGCCCGCGCCGTAGTCGTCGGGATCGAGCAGCTTCGCGTCCAGCCCCGCCCCGGCAATGTTGCCGCCGCGCAGGTCCACCACTTCGCCCTGCGCCATCACCGCGTGCAGAGCCGCATTTGCTGACGCAGCGGCGCTTCGTTTGTCGCGGCGAGAAACAGCCCGGCGTGATATCGCGTCTCCGCGATCGCCGTGCTGCGTTCGCGCGCGCAGTAAAACACGCCGTAGCTTCCGTCGGAAAAGCGGCTGCCGCTCGGATTCAGATGCGTGAACGCGGCCATGATCGGTCCGCAACCCGGCCCGAAGCAGCGTTCGTCGGCGGGCACGAGATCGAGTTCGCCGACTTCCCGACTTCGGTACGCAGGCGGTCGTTGGTCATCGCCTCGAGCGCATAGAGCGGCGCGTCGAAATCTTGCGGCGACGCCACGCGATCGAACAGGTTGACAGCGGGGAAACGGGTGGGAATCACGCGATAGGCCGGCGACCAGTCCAGTTCACCATGCGGCCAGCGCTCGCGCCAGTCGATACTGCGATGAGTATTGGTCACGCCCAGCCGCCTTGCATCGCATCGAGATATTGGCGCACCATGACCAGATCGCTGAAATTGCCCGCCAGCATGCGATCCAGCGCCGGACGGCTGCCGAACGGCGGTGCGCTATTGGGGCGTTTGATCCAGGTGTTGGCGGCAGTGGGTTCGGGCAGGAAGATTTGCAGCGCTTTATAGATGCCGAGAATGAGCGACAGGCGCTCGAGCGTATCGCGCCCGACGCGCGCAGTTTTCCGGCGTCTGCTTCCATTTGAAGAATGGTGGAGCGGCCGGGTACGCTGAGCAGCACGATCTGTTCTTCGATTGACAGCGACCAGGCCTCGGCGATCTTGAAGAAGGCGCGCAGGCCGGCTGCGGAAATCTCGCCGTACGCCGGCGCGGGGCGCAGCGCGATCACGACGGCCGCCAGACTCGCAGTGACGGGCGTCGGCGACAGCTTGCCCGATTCCGCCCGCCACGCGATACGCACGAAACTCAGTGCGACCACCGCGCCGAGCGAGCAACCCGCCACCACTTCCGAAACCGAATGCGCATGCAGCACACGATGCGCGACATCCCCACGATCGCCCCGAGCAGCAGACCGAGCACGACACCGCCGCCGCGCATCGGCAATAGTGCGACGAACAAGGCCACCGGCAACATCGCCGTCGACATGAGCGCATGATCGCTGATGCCGGTGAAGTCCCACGCCCGCACGCCGATGCCCCAGCCGATGAACGCGATCTTCGTCAGCGTGACGAGCCCACCCGCAGTGGCGAGCAAGCCGAGCCACGAGCCACGCATACTTCCAGCGATATCCGAGCGCGAGCCACGCGCCGACCACGAGCGCGACAGGCGCCATGACGCCGACGCTGCCGAGCGCGATGATGGACATCCAGACGGAGAAAAGCAAGAGATGCGACGTGGAATTCGAATTGCGCGAGTTGCTCGAAGAGAAGACTGCTGCGGCGCATCAGCAAACGCCACGCGCTAGACTGAACGAGACAGGCGATGCGGCGCGATCTGAAAAAACCTCTGAACTATAGCCTATAGTGCGGTGCGCTGGCCCGCTTTCGAATTATGCGTCAGCGGGTAGATCGGTTTTCAGTTACATCGTGTAACTACTGCCTTTTTCTGACAATAGTGTTGAATTGAGATGAATTCTTCCCAACATGTAACGGCAGGCACACGTAGCGAAGTGCTAGTTTGATGTTATTGTGCGATGCACAACGCGGTGCGTTTTTTGCGCTCTTCTGGCAACGCCGCGCCCGTCCGATTACATGTTTTGGAGAAATCAGCCGAATGTCGAAAAGCCTGAGTAAGCTGTGGTTGCGCGGCTTGAGACGCCTGGTGTCCGGCCAGGTCGAAGCGATTCGCGTACTCAAGCCCCGTCCGCTCGCCAAGCCCACAGGCGCCGAGACGGCCAAAACCGTCAAGTCGAAGCTCAAGGCGGGTACGGCAACGAAAACCGTGGCTAAGCCGTGCAGGTCCGCCGCCGCCGCCGCCGCCGCCGCGGGCGTCGGCGCGCGTGAATCACGCGTACGGCCGCGCGCGTTGGCATGGGCGCGTGGTAAGTGGGCGCGCTCTTATCATTCCGCGCCGCCCACGGCCGGGCGCTTCGTCAATCATCTGTCTTATGCGCTCTATCTGTCACCGAATCCGCCGCAGGAACCCATGCCGTTCGTCGTGATGCTGCACGGCTGCAAGCAGAACGCCGACGAATTCGCGCAAGGCACGCGCATAGAATCTGCTCGCGGACAAGTACGGATTCGCGGTGCTGTATCCGGAGCAGTCGAAGCACGATCGCGCGCATCGCTGCTGGCACTGGTATGACGATTCCGGCAGTGGCGGCGGTGGCGGGGCGGCATCGATCGTATCGCTCGTCAGGGCGATGCTCGCAGAACACGATTTCGATCCCGAACGCGTCTATCTGGCCGGCATGTCGGCCGGCGCGGGCCCGCGGCCTTGTTTGCGATCCGTTATCCGCACATATTCGCCACGGTCGGCCTGCACTCCGGTCCGGTGTTCGGCGAAGCGCGCTCCGCCATCGGCGCCATGGACGTCATGCGGCGCGGCAGCCGCAGCGATCCGATCACGCTGATCGATGCCGCGCTCGACGTGCGCGACTATCCCGGCATGCCGGCCATTATCGTGCACGGCGAACTGGACTCGGTGGTGAGCGCCACCAACGCGGAGCAGTTCGCCCGGCAGTTTCTGCGTCTGAACGGCTTCGTCGATGCCGCCGACGATCGGCGCGCAGGCGAAACGCACGAGGATACGCAACCTGATGGTGTGGTGACCGATCATGTGAAAAACAGCCGTCGCGTCGTGAAGACTTCCGTCGTGCGCGGGCTTGGCCACTCCCGGGCCGGAGGCGACGACACGGTGGCGTTCCATTCGTCGAAGGGGCCGGATTCGTCGGCTGTCTCATGTAGGAATTCTTCAAGCATCAGAAACGCGCGAACGCCACCGCGCAGGACGCGTATGTTGCTTGAGTCGTCGGCGAATGCCAATTCCGGTAATTTCGACTGTTGTAATTTCGCCTTTATTAGCAATGTGCTACGCAAACGGGCTGAGTTTATATTAGGGATTACACTATGACATGTATCATAGGTGTAACCCTAGTATTCAAGCGAGGCCCACCATGTTCCTGCTCAGCCGCATTTTCCTGTTCCTGACGAAGTCCGCCGACCAACGTGACCGCGAGCGCGACGACGCGTATCTCACCGAAGCCACCGACATTTACGATCTTGAGTACCGCATGAAGGCGCTCGACAAGCGCAAGGTGGCGCGTCAATCGGCGTGGCAATCGAACTCAGTTTCAGGTTCGACGCAAGAATAAAAGGCCGCTGCGGTGTTTGAACTGCCCCCCAAGAGTTGGACACGCATCCAACGATTTGGGGGGGGTCATGAGTAGGCACAGCGCGCGATTCAAGCGAGCCGTCGTTCAAGATTATCTGTCAGGCAAAG
>LFJI01000169.1 GCA_001235855.1 Candidatus Burkholderia brachyanthoides | reverse complement strand
GACGAACCATTCGTCCGGAGTGTTACCCCTGTCCTGGAACAGGTGTTACCCATGTCTCCGGTCTATACAAGGCAATCTACGACTATTCGTACGACGGCATCATCCGTTTGTTCGAGGATAGTCAGATGCGTCTCGGCATGAAGCAGATCGATGTCGTGCTGATTCACGATATCGGCCGGGTGACACACGGCGATAAGAACCCGCATTACTGGCGGCAACTGACCGACGAAGGCGGGTTTCGCGCGCTCGAAGAACTCAAGCATAAGCGCGGCGTAAAAGCGGTCGGCCTCGGTGTGAACGAGGGCGCCACCTTACTCGAGATGATGGCCGAATTCGATATCGACTGCGCGCTGCTCGCCAGTCGCTATACCTTGCTGGAACAAAACACACTCGACGATCTCTTGCCCGAATGCGAGAAACGCGGCGTCAGCATTCTGCTCGGCGGCGTGTTCAATTCAGGCATCCTCGCGCGCGGTCTTGATGACGGCGCGCACGGCGATCTCAAGTTCAACTATGGCGATGCGCCGAAGGACATCGTCCGATCGCGTGAGCAAGCTCGAGCACGTGTGCTGCGATTTCGGCGTCGCACTGGCGGCAATGGCCATCCAGTTTCCTTATGCGCATAAAGTCGTGGCGACAGTGCTGATGGGCGCGCACACACCCGATGAAGTGCGGCGGAATGCGGCATCGTTCGCAACGCCAGTTCCCGCCGCGCTATGAGATGCATTGCGCGCCGAGGGACTTCTGCATGCGAATGCGCCGGTGCCGCAATGAACATCGACGCGCATTAGCATTTCTGGGACCCGAAGCGCGGCGATTACGGCTGGCTCAAGCCGGACCTCGCACCCTTGCGCAAAAGGCGGCCAACATCGAGCGCACGGTCGTCGTGCAGGCGGCGCCGACCATCGCGGAGACGCGCTATCTGCTCGATCTCGCGCGCAGCGAGGATTCGATCGCCGGCGTGGTCGCTGGGTGCCGCTCGACTCGCCCGACGCGCCCGCGATCATCGACGAATTCGTGCATGAACCGAAGTTCAAGGCCGTGCGCCCACTGCTGCAGGACCTGCCCGACGACACATGGATCGCACACGCGCCGTCACAGCGAGCCATCGACCGTCTGATCGATCTCGATATCGCCTTCGATGCGCTGATCTTCGCGCGTCACGTGCCATCGCTCGTCACATTCGTCGAGCGGTATCCGAAGCTCAGGATCGTCGTCGATCACGCCGCGAAGCCGCCGATCCGCGACGGTCGCGACGCGGGCTGGCAACCCTGGGCCGATGGCATCGCGCAACTCGCCGCGTTGCCGCAAGGACTTTTTTGCAAGCTGTCCGGATTGGCAAGGGAATCGAATGAAAACTGGACCGACTAAACGCTCGAACCCTACATCGCGCATCTGCTGAAACATTTCGGGCTGGAACGTCTGATGTGGGGCAGCGATTGGCCGGTGTTGAATCTGAACGGCAGTTGCACTGCCTGGCACGCTACCGCGCGACGCCTCACCTCGCATTTCGAAAAAGCTGAGCAAGACGCAATTTTCGGCGCAAACGCCCGAGCGTTCTATCGCCTGTAAATCGCGCGCTATACCCGGCATGTCTCAAAAACAACTTCGAATGGGGTAGTAGATGGTACAAAGACTGGCAGGCAAAACGGCGCTCATCACTGCGGCGGGACAGAGCATCGGGCTCGCGACGGCCGAACTGTTCGCCGCGCAGGGCGCGCGCGTGATCGCGACCGATATCCGCATCGAATCGCTCGAGGGCAAGCCGTTCGAGGCGCGCAAGCTGGACGTGCTCGACAAAGGAGCAATCGAGGCGCTCGCGCAAGAAATCGGTTCCATCGACATGCTGTTCAATTGCTCGGGCTTCGTGCACGCCGGCTCCATTCTCGAGGCGACCGAAGCGGACTGGGACTTCGCGTTCGATCTCAATGCGAAGGCCATGTACCGCACGATCCGCGCGTTTCTGCCCAAGATGCTGGAGAAAGGCGCGGCTCGATTATCAACATGTCGTCGGCAGCGTCGAACGTAAAGGGCGTCGCAAACCGCTTCGTGTACGGCGCATCGAAAGCTGCCGTGATCGGGCTGACCAAGGCCGTCGCCGTGGATTTCGTCACGCGCGGCATTCGCTGCAACGCGATTTGCCCGGGCACGGTCGAGTCGGCGTCGCTCAAGGAGCGTATCGCGGAGCAGACGAAGGTGCAGGGCGCGAGCGTGGATTAGGTGCAGGCGGCGTTCGTCGCGCGTCAGCCGATGGGACGCATCGCGCTCGCGCTTTATCTCGGCTCGGATGAATCGTCGTTCACGACGGGTCAGGTTCACATCATCGACGGCGGCTGGTCAAATTAAACCAGCCGTCGACTCTTTCAACTTCCCGCAACAGAGAGGAATCAACCAGATGAAGCTGCTTCGTTACGGCCCGAAGGGTCAGGAAAAACCGGGTCTGCTGGACGCTGAAGGCAACATTCGCGATCTGTCGAAGGTCGTGGACGACATCACCGGCGCGACGCTGACCGAAGCAGGCCTGGCCAAGCTGCGCGCCGCCGATGTCGCGTCGCTGCCGGTCGTGGACGGCAATCCGCGCATCGGACCGTGCGGCCGCATCGGCAAGTTAGTGTGTATCGGCCTGAACTACGCGGATCACGCCGCCGAATCGAATCTTCCGGTGCCGACCGAGCCGGTCATTTTCAACAAGTGGACGAGCGCGATCTGCGGGCCGAATGATGACGTCGAAATTCCGCGCAACTCGGTCAAGACCGACTGGGAAGCCGAACTGGGCGTGGTGATCGGCAAGGAAGCGAAATATGTCGACGAAGCCAACGCGCTCGACTATGCCGCAGGCTACTGCGTGATCAATGAAGTCTCCGAACGCGAGTGGCAATTCGAGCACGGCACGCAATGGGACAAGGGCAAGGGCTTCGACACGTTCGGCCCGATCGGTCCGTGGATGGTCACTAAAAAGACGAAGTCGCCGATCCGCAGAAGCTGGACCTGTGGCTCGAAGTCGACGGCGAGCGCTATCAGAACGGCAACGCGAAGACGATGGTCTTCACGGTCGCGCAACTGGTCTCGCGTATCTGTCGAAGATGATGAGCCTGCAACCGGGCGATGTGATCTCCACCGGCACGCCGCCGGGCGTCGGCATGAGCGTGAAGCCGAACGCGGTGTATCTGAAGGCCGGCCAAACGATGAAACTCGGCATTCAGGGTCTCGGTGAGCAGACGCAGAAGACCGTCGCTGCGAAATAAGCGCATCGCAGAAAGCAAAAAACCTCGCCCGATTGGCGAGGTTTTTTGCTTTGGAGGACGACGGAGTTTGGAAGAGTCAGGCGTGAATGACGGGTTCGGCAGTGACGCTCTCGCCAATCCGTGTGATCGTGCCCTGCGCCACCGCGACGAGCCGTTTGGTGCCGCCGTCGGTCACGAACACGTCGCACTGGCAGGTCGCTTGCGTCAGGCCCGAATGGACGACGCGCGCCCGCGCCATCAGCATGCCGCTCACGGCCGGCCGCAGATAGTTGATCTTGTATTCAACCGTGACCACCTTCGGCCCAAGCCGCAGCGCGCCCGCGAAGGTCAGCGCATTGTCGACGAGATAACTCACCACGCCGCCATGCACGAAACCGTGCTGCTGCCTCAGCTCGTCCCTGATCGGCAGACAGAGCGTGAGACTCGCTGAATCGACCTGCATCAGCTTGGTTCCTAGCAAGACGCTGAACGGTTGCGCATTCAGCGCACCGCGCGCGATATCGACTATTTCGGCCATTCGGACACTCCTTGGGTGGTTTCGGTGCCGTCCTGCAAACACAATAGGAAGGGCGTGCGCCCACTGCAAGGAAGTCGAGCAAAAATTGTGCAATGGTGCGTTTCCGCGCGAGGCGTGCACCGTTCCGCCACGTCTGTCGCGTGTAGACACAGGCGTCGGCAAAGGATTCAAGTTTCGCGGCTGAATTCCGTAAACCCCGACATCGCCGCCACAAGCGGCTCTTTCGAAAGGCGCGGTGCAGAGATGTTCGGGAAGATCAGGGTTGCAACGGGTTTGATGGTCGTATTGGCGGTTTTTTGCGTCTTTCAACTGGTGACGGAAGGTTTGGGCTTCTGGTCGCTCTCACGTACTCACGACGATGTCGACAGCCTGTCGGACATCGCACTCAAGCAGGTCAACGAGACCACGCGGCATCTGATGGACGCGTGCATCAACCTGTCGCGCGCTGGAACGCGCATGGTGCGCGACGGCACCGAGCCGACCGGCATCGTGCAGCACGCGCGCGAGCAGATCGCGCTGGCGGACAAGTCGTTTACGGCATTCGTCAACGCACCGAAATCGGGCGATGAAAACATCACGCGCACGACCGCATTGCAGGTGAAATACGCCGAATATGCGAAAGCGCTGACCGAGCTCACGCAATATCTCGATGCCGGCAACATCCAGGCGTTCCTCGATCAGCCGACGCAAGGCTTCCAGGAGCGCTATCTCGCCGAGCAGCGCAATTTCGTCGCGTTCGGGGACGAAGCGGGGCGCACATATCTCTCCTCGATCAACGCGCGCTACACCGCGTTCCGCGTGGTCGGCATCGCGCTCTATATCGCACTGGTCGTGGGCGTGGTGTTCGTGCATATCGCGCTGTCGCGTGACGTGATCGCGCCGCTCGAGGAAGCGGGACGCCACTTCGAGCGCATCGCTGATCGCGGCAGCAACTAGACGAGATCGGCCACCTCTTCGCCGGACTGTCGCAGATGCAGTCGAGCTTCGCAACCACGGTGAAGACCGTGCGCGAAACGTCAGATTCGATCAATTATGGCGCCGATGAAATGAAATTGCCAGCGGCAACGCGGATCTGTCGGCACGTACCGAAAATCAGGCGGCATTGCTCGAAGAAACCACATCGAGCATGGAAGAACTGACAGCCACGGTGCACCTGACCGGCGAGCACCTCCGCGAAGCGAACGCGCTCGCCGGTCAGGCGCTCGAAACCACCTCGCGCAGCGCGGGCGTGGTGGACGACGTGGTCGACAAGATGCGCGTGATCGCGAGCAGCTAGGACCAGATCGCGGAAATCATCTCGGTCATCGACGGCATTGCGTTCCAAACCAATATCCTCACGTTGAACGCGGCCGTCGAAGCGGCGCGCGTGGGCGAGCAGGGACGCGGCTTCGCGGTCGTGGCGGGCGAAGTGCGCGGGCTCGCACAGCGCTCGGCGCAATCGGCGAAGGAAATCAAGGAACTGATCGGCGAATCGGTCGCACAGGTGAACGACGGTTCCGAACTGGTCGAGCGCGCGGGCGCGGCGATGCGCGAAGTATCGGTGTCGATCTCGCGCGTCACGCAGATGGACGAGATGACGCAGCAGAATGCGGCGCTCGTCGAGCAGGCTGCGGCGGCCGCGTCGTCGCTGCATGAGCAGACGCGGCAGCTGAAAGCGGCGGTGTCGGTGTTCCGGCTCGGCTGACGCCGCGCCTTTGATTTAGCGCGGCAACGCCGCGTAGGCCGTGGCGAGGTGATACGGCGTCGTGGATGGCATCTCGGCGCGCGCGATATCGCCGTTGCCCGCGCGGGCTTCGATCCAGCCCTTCGCATGCAGAAAGCGCGCGCGATATCGCTCGATCTGCCGGTCGAGCGCGTCACCCGCCATGCCCCGCGTGGCCATCGCGCGCAAATACTCGGTCTGCGCCCAGATACGCTGGGTGCTGTCGATCACGCCGCCGGTTTCATCCAGCGCGGCGCACACTCCGCCTGTTTCTTCATCCACGCCGTGCCGCCGCGTGAAGTCGAACGCGCGCTCCAGCCGCGTGTCCAGCCCGGCGGCGGCGAACGCGGCGTGTTGGCTGCCGACCGCCAGAAAATACCATTCGAACTGATGGCCCGGCTCCAGCCGGTTGCCCGCCGCGCCCATCGGCAATTCGGCGATACAGCCGGTCGCTTCGTGCACGAACGTATCGGCGAGCGCGCGGGCGAGCGCGGCGAGACGCGTATCGAAGGCGGTGTCGCCGGTGGCGTCGCGCGCGGCGAGCCAGGCTTCGGCCAGGTGCATCAGCGGATTCTGTAGCGGTCCTTCCAGTGCGGTGCCGAAATCCTCGGACAGCACCGCGTTCAGCAGCGCTCCACAGTGAGAAAAGCGTGTTTCGATCAGTCGCGGTGTTTCGTCAACGAGCGCGAACGCGTCGGCATCGCCGCTCTTCTTCGCGTAATGCGCACAGGCGAACACCACGAACGCATGCGTGTACAGATCCTTCTGGCGCTCCAGCGGCGCGCCGTGCGCGTCGACGCTGTAGAACCATCCGCCGTGCCGCGTGTCCCGAAAGTAGTGACGCAACGATGCAAAGAGCGTCGCGGCATACGCGAGATCGCCTGTATCGGAAAAAACGAACAACTGGCGCGCGCACGCCATCGCGCGATAACGCTTGGGCGGCAGCGGCGCGTGATCGTCGGGTGAAACAGCTTCATAAGACAGACGTAAGGCGTTGTTGAAGCCCGGGCCGCGCCACACCGGCATCACGATGTCCGAAAAGTGCGCGAGCAGGGCGCCGCTCGGGGCCGGGTTCACCGCTTGCATCCCTTGCTGCATGTCTTGCGTGAGGGGGCCGTTTGAGTGCTGTTGCTGCATGAGACGGTTCTATGAGGATCGATCGAGCGCGGCCTGTCGCAACAGCGCCGCGCAGCCTGCGAAGCATAGCAAAACAGATCCGGCGCGCGCCGCGTCCCGCAGAAAAATAAGTTCGATGTGCTGCGCCTGGAGCAGACGCCTTCAGCGTACCTGGCCG
>LFJI01000168.1 GCA_001235855.1 Candidatus Burkholderia brachyanthoides | reverse complement strand
ACATGGTCGTTACCAACCATGCATGCACCCTTAGGTTACGACTGATGGAACAGCCAGTTTCTCTACCCCTGTGCTAGCAGGTGAAACAATCATCTATGCGATCTTACGTCGCAACTCATCGTCCAGCCTGTTTGAACCAAGCTGGTCGAGATTACGCAGCACGGTTACCGCGTATGTGTCTTAAGTGGTGCAGTGTCGCATCGCTCCTATCAAATTGGCGCAACGCCGAAACTCGCGAGAGAGTCCTTGTCGCGAAAGCGGCTCTCCGGTCCGATCAATAAATACGACGTCTTCGTATCTTGGCTTCGGCCGATTCCGGTCGGTCAGTATGAACCAATAGGTCTCCTCAATTAGAGAATTAGGTACATAGACGCTGATTCCGCTTCCCCCTTTTCGAGTAATTGTTAGCGTGGACAAGCCATCTTTGTTTTTACCCAATTGCTCTGGTGAAGGGAGCAGAGATATGAGAAGGTTCGCGACTTCGAACCGACAAAGGCCGGTAGCGCCTCTGCCTCGTATTGCGCTTCGGGCCAGATATATGATGGGTGCCCAGACTGGCAGGCCCGCGGCGTCAGTGATCATTGCGACTAGCGGAAGCGCCCAGTATCGCAGTGCCACGTCAGCGGTGGAAAAAGTCTCCAATGCTTCCCCTTTCAACCCGGCGAGGCGAGTCAACTCTCGTCGATTAGTAAACCTCGGGGGTGAAAGAAGCTCAAGCTTAATCTGTTCGCATTCTATAATCCGACCTCCGACAGACAACCAGCGAAGGATAGGATGCCGCTTCTGATTCTGGGCCGAAACAGACAGACAAGACGCTACACCTAATGCCCGAGTTCGACCGCAAGGTGCTCGAAACATTGCGCGAGTCGCTGGAAGCGGGCCGCATCACCATTTCGCGCGCCGCGCAGCAGGCCGTCTTCCCCGCGTCGTGCCAGCTCGTCACCGTGATGAATCCGTGCCCATGCGGCTGGCGCGGCGATCCGAGCAGGCGATGCCGCTGCTCGCCCGAGGTCGCCACGCGCTATCTGCGCAAGCTGTCCGGCCCGCTGATGGACCGAATCAATATCCAGATCGAGTTGCCGCGCGCGTGGCGGGAGAACGATTCGGCTGGTCGGCGCGCGGACACTATCGCGTGCTGAAGGTGGTACGCACCATTGCCGATCTCGCCTGCGTCGGCTCGCCCAGCGTTGCCCACGTTGCGGAAGCGGTTAAGTACCGACGCGTCCTGTCCATCCCCTGAAAACGCGAAACCAGCCAGGCCCGCGCAATGCTATGCGAAAAACTATCTGTCAAAACTTGACTTATGCACATCGAAGCGATCCGGGCCGCTTTTTCGTCTTACCAGTACCCCACTTTCCCTCTTATTCGCAGACCATTGATTTTATTTAATTAATTAACTTGCCGTGAACAGAGTCAAATTAAGGTAAACCGCATGGATCGGGCTTTTGAGCGTTCGCGCACATTATTTTCCACATAGTTATCCACTGACACTGTGGATAGAGAGAAAAGCTTATATAAATCTGAAGTTTACGTATGAAACCTGCAGCTAAACCTTCACTGTTGCGAGGTGCGTAAGACTCGTCTCACTCGTTTCCCGAAAAAAATTAGAGGGTCCGCTCTAGTACAGCTTGAAGGACGAAAAGAACTGATCTGCCTGCTCGGCGGGCGGCGCCTTCTCAGACACGATGGCGACCTAATAGACATGCATGCCCTTTGCGACGAAGCGTACGTGAACTGGTCTGCGCTTCGTGCTTTTCACCGCTCTTCCCCTCCACCAACATTTCTGCGCCGGGCAGCTTTCCGCCTGCCGCCAGATCGATCTGCGTGGCCTGCGCGGCGCGGCTTGCGCGTTGACATTGCGCGCCAGGGCCTGCTGAAGGAAATCGAGCGTCGCGCGTTGCAGCGCCGGGTCCGCACTCGCCAGATCAACGGTGCCGATCGCGAACACGATGTCGTTGGTCTCCGCGGTTTGCATGCGCATGGTCATCGGCTGGCCGGCGATCTCGACCTTGCGTTCGGCGGCGTGCGGCTTGGCGAGCAAGGTGACTTCGTAGCCATCGTCGTTGTTCATCACAGTGCGCCAGTCGTAAGTTGGCGTGCAGGCCAGCAGCGCGCCAACTTACGACAGATGCGCACAGTCCAGCGCGCAACGCGAACGCGAGTCGCGATTTGATCGGAAAATTCAAGCGGGGGGAGATCGGGCGTAAGTCGGACAGGCGTTGAGAGAAAACTCGCTTCATAACGAACCGCTTGGTGGAAAACTGTCATTATCGCGCTGTCATACTGACCTTCACCGCACGTCACGACTTCATCTCGAAATCAGAGCTAAAATAGAAATTAGAGCTAAAATATACAGTAACTGTTCCAGCGCACGTGCGCCGCACGATGGCGCGCATTGCGGCGATCCCGAGGTAAGTTCATGTCCCAAGCCACGCAAGATTCCACCCCGCACGCGAAGCGGGGCCCGTTGCGCTACGTTGCGATGGCGTTCGTCGCGGGTGTGATCGCCGGCACCGGCTATTTCGCCTTCGGCGGCCAGCAGAAAGTGCCGGACGTGACTTTCACGCTGCTTTCCAGCCAGAAGATTTCGACGGCGGCCGATCTGAAGGGCAAGGTCTATCTGATCAATTTCTGGGCGACCAGCTGCGAGACCTGCATGAAGGAAATGCCACAGATGATCGACACGTACAATACGTTCAAGGGCCGTGGCCTGGAGTTCGTCGCCGTCGCGATGAACTACGACGTGCCGATGTACGTGAACAACTACGCGCAGACGCGCAATCTGCCGTTCAAGGTCGCGATGGACGACGGCAGCGCCGCCAAGAAATTCGGCAACGTGCAACTGACGCCGACGACCTTCGTCGTCGACAAGGACGGCAAGATTCTGAAGCGCTACGTCGGCGAGCCGACGTTCGCCGAGCTGGATCAACTGCTCGACAAGGCGCTGGATTCGAAGGCCTGAGCCAGACGCCGCACCTCCCCAAAACCCCGTCTCGGCGGCGCTTGAGAGCCGGTTTTTCCTTCGAACGGACAGGGTTCAAGACCGGCCATTCCAATGCCCCTTGAAATTTAATCGAGCTTCGATCGGGCTTACACGTTTCATTGCCTGTGAGTCGAACCAGCGGAACGCGTGGTTCAAGCACGCCGTTGAGCCGATCCTTAATCCCGATCGAACGAGTCGTAGACCGGTCAAGGCAGTCGAATCGCGAATCGCGGTTGCGCTGCGCGAATCAATTAATACTCTCTATAGGCCGGCCGCTCACGACCGGCTCCGCGTCGACGCATCGTTTTCACCGTCGAAAAACAAAAGGAGCATCGTCCAAGGACGCTGCTCCTGTAATGCGCGCATCTGTCACGCGCCGTGCCCACTACTCTTCTCTACATCGCGCGGCCAAACACAGCCGGAGAATTACCGTGAATCAACTGTCGAGATAGCTGAACAGCGATATCTTCTGAATCTGCGAAAACGCCATCTGGGGCGCTTGCAGCGAGTTCTGCGTCAACTCGTACGAACTGGTCGACGACACCAGATCGATGCTCGTCAGATTCGCCAGGTCGGACGCGTTCTGCGTCTTGCTGGTCGACAAAATGCTCTGTTGCGACTGGATTTCCTGCGAGCGGCCGCCCACGGTCGTCTGCGCGGCCAGCAAGTTGTTGTACGAGTTGCTGATCTTCGTGCTCGCCGTCGACAACGCGTTGGTGAGCGTCGCCTGTGCGCTGCTCGACTTGCCGATCGGCTGCTTGAGCGCGGCCACGAGGTTGTCGAGCGTCGCGAAGATATCGTTGTTGCCCGACGATGCCGGCGCCACCGTGAACTTGTCGCCGTTGCCAGGCGCGCCGCTGATCTGCACCGACTGGCCGCTGAGCGCGATCTTCAAATCGGCGGTGTAGGGCTGCGGCGTGGTCGGCAGCAAGGAGTTCGTCGGCGATACCGCGAAGTTGATCGTATAGGTGCTGCCGTTGTTCGGGTTGCTGGTGTCGTTCATGCTCACCGCGCTGATCGTGCCCGTGCCGGTGTTGGACGACGATGCGCTCGGCACCGCGTCGCTTTCCGACGGCGACACGCTCATGAAGATCGACGCGCCCGTATCGCCCACGGCGACCGAGCGGTTGCTGCTGATCTGCATCGTGCGCGAGTCGAGGTCGCCGTTGTACGAGACGCCGACGCCCGACGAATTGTTGGAGAATGGCGCCGTGCCGTCCTTCAAGCCCGAGAAAATGTAGTTGCCGTTGCTGTCGGTCGTGTTGGCCATACCGAGCAACTGATCGCGATCGATAACCCTGAATGACGGTCGTGATCGACTGGCGGTCGGCGTCGGTGAGCGATGCATCGCCCGCGTGCATGACCTGCGTCTTGATGCTCGTCAGCACGTCGCTGACGCTGCTGAGCGTCGAGTCTTCCTGTTGCAGCGACGACAACGCGGTAGTTCTGGTTGGTGCCGTACTGCGTGAGCGTGGTGCTCTGCATCGTCAGTTGCACGGCCTGCGCTGCGCCGAGCGGATCGTCCGAGGCGGTCGAGAGCCGGTTGCCCGACGAGATCTGCTGATACATCGTCGAAAGCGTGCTCTGCTGATCGCTCATCGACGAGACGTTCAGATTGAAGTATTGGGAGCTGGAGATTCGCATCGCGTGGTCCTTGGCTTTCGAAACGCTTAGTTCAGCGCCCCGAGAATCGTCTGGAACAGCGACGAGGCGATCTGGATCACCTTGCTGTTCGCCTGATAGATCTGCTGATACTGCATCAGGTTCGCGGCTTCCTCGTTGAGGTTCACGCCGCCCTGCACGGACTGCTGCGCCGAGGTCGCCTGATTGAGCAGAGCGGTCTGCGACGTGCTCGTGCTCTTCATCTGGTTCGTCTGGTTGCCAATGTCGTTGACGTAGTTCGCGTAGGCGCTCGTCAGCGTGTCGGTGCCGCCGCTCATCGATTTCGACGAGATGAGGTTCGACATGGCGGTGGAATTGCTGACGTCGCTCGTGCCGCCCTTGTTCGCGGAGATATTGAAGACGTCGCTGTTCGCGGGCTTGCCGGTGATCGTCGCACTGATGCCGTTGGACGAGATCGTCATGCCCTTGCTCGAGTCGTACGGAATCGTCGTGCCGGCGGTGTAGCTGGTGCCGCCGACGCTCACATCCACATTCGACGTAAAGCCGCCTGCGGACGCGTTGTACGTCAGCGAGATATCGGTCGGCAGGCTATAGCCGGATGCGACCGTTGCCGACGTAATGGAGCCGGAGCCCGTGTTCGCCGTCGCCGACGACGTCACCGCGGGCGATGCCGCCGCGACTGCCGCGCCGTTCGTCGTCGCAAGGGCGAAGTTGTCGAGCGAACTGCGCGTCGGCTGGATGGAGAAGGAATCGCCCTTCTGCATGGTGCCGGAGACGCTGATCTTCAGGCCGCTGAACGTGCCGTCGGTGGCGGGCGGGGTGATCGAACCGATCGCCTTGCCGCTCGTGTCGGTCACGTTGTAGGACGAGCCGTCGTAGGACATGGTCCAGTCACTGGTGGGCGGCTGGCTGCCGTCCGTGAACGATGCGCTGACCGTGCCGGTGCCCTTGTTGCGCGCGTTCGCGTAGACGGACGGCAGGCGGTGAAGAGATCGCCGCCTGCCTTGCCGTTGAGATCATGAGATCAATACCGAGCGCGTTCTGGCCGTTCATTTGTGCGGCGAAGCTGGTCGCGATGGCGCCAAGTTTCGCCTGAGCCGGATCGAGTGTGTTGGTGCGGAAATCGATCAGACCGCCGACGGTGCCGCCGGAGAACGCGGTTTTGTCGAGATATTGCGTGTTCGCGGCGGTTTGCGTCGAGACGTCCTTGGAGGCGAAGGCGAGGGTGAGTTCGCTGGGATCGCTCGGCGAGTTGACCGTTTGCAATCCGTATTGCGTGCCGCCGACGACGAGCGGCTGCCCGTTGCTGACGAACACGTTGTAATTGCCGTTCTGCTGCACCACTGAGACGCCGATCATCGAACTCAGGTTCGTGACGGCCTGGTCGCGCTGCTCCATCAACTGATTCGGCGACTGGCCGCCCGCGGTTGCGGCGCTGATCTGCTTGTGATCTGCTTGTTGAGATCGGCGATCTGCTGCGAGTACGTGTTGATCTGCGTGACGGCGCTGCTCAGTTGCGTGTTGACGCTCTGGCGAAGCTGGTCGTACTGCTGGCCGGCAGCGTTGAACTGGTCGGCGAGCGTTTGGGCGCTGCTGACAAGCGGCTGGCGCGCGGACGTGCTGCTCGCGTTGTTGGCGACCGTCTGCAGGCCGGAGAAATAGTTGCTGATGCCAGTCGAGATACCCTTGGTCGGGTCGCCGACCAGGTTGTTGATCTGGGCCATCATCGTGTAATTGGCGGTCGCGGCGCGGCTCGACGAGGTGGTGTTGTTGACCTGCGTCGTCAGGTACTGGCTGTACTGGCGCGTGACGGCGGTGGTTTGTACGCCGTTGCCGAGGTAGCCCGACGCCGTGTACTGGCCGGACGATTCCGTGTACGACACCTTCTCGAGCGTATAGTCCAGGGTCGCCGCATTGCTGATGTTGTTGCCGGTCGTCGTCAGACCCCACTGGACCGCGTTCAGACCGAACAGTCCGATGCTGAAAATGTTGTTCGACATGCGTGAATCCTGGTGAGGCGGCGTGAGATCAGGCTATGCCGCGTTGACTGCTCCCTATATCGGCCGGAATTTGCGGAAATTTAGTACTTTGGGGGTCGCTGGCGTTTGGGGAGCTAAAGTCAGAAGTGGTGTACGGGGGAGTTGAGGCGGGAAATTGAAGGCGG
>LFJI01000167.1 GCA_001235855.1 Candidatus Burkholderia brachyanthoides | reverse complement strand
GTGTACGGACCCGTACGCACGGTGGTGTGGGAGGGGGCGGGCCGCGAGGCCTGCTCCTATCCCGATTCTGTCGGATTTGCGTTTGCACACCCTTGGCCGAACGGCTAACGGCGGTCGCGCGCGTGGATGCGTTGATAGAATTCGATATCTCCCACGCTGCACCGTGCTTTCCGCTCATGTCCCGATCGCTTGCCATACTCAACGAAATCTTCGGCTACCTCGCGTTTCGCGGACAACAGGCGGAGATCGTCGAGCATGTCGCGAACGGCGGAGATTCGCTCGTGCTGATGCCAACGGGCGGCGGCAAGTCGCTTTGTTATCAGATTCCTTCGCTGGTGCGGCGCGAGGCGGGCTTCGGCGCGGGCATCGTGGTGTCGCCTCTGATCGCGTTGATGCAGGATCAGGTTGCGGCGCTCACCGAAGTCGGCGTGCGCGCCGCGTATCTGAATTCGACGCTGTCCGGTGCCGAGGCGGCCGCCACCGAGCGCGCGCTGCGCAACGGCGAAATCGATCTGCTGTATGTCGCACCGGAACGACTGATGACGCCGCGCTTTCTCGATCTGCTCGACAGCTCGCCGGTCGGCCTGTTCGCGATCGACGAAGCCCACTGCGTGTCGCAGTGGGGCCACGATTTCCGGCCTGAATATATTCAGTTGTCGGTGCTTCACGAGCGCTTTCCGGACGTGCCGCGCATCGCGCTCACCGCGACGGCCGACGCGATCACGCGCGACGAGATCGTGCATCGGCTGGCGCTCGACGATGCGCGCATCTTCGTCTCGAGCTTCGACCGGCCGAACATCCGTTATCGGATCGTCGAAAAGGACAACGCGCGGGCGCAGTTGCTCGACTTCATTCGAGCCGAGCACACGAACGCCGACGGCACGACGGACGCCGGCGTCGTGTATTGCCTGTCGCGCCGCAAGGTTGAGGAAACCGCCGACTGGCTGAAGACGCAGGGCGTGCGCGCGCTGCCGTATCACGCGGGCATGGAGTTCGAGACGCGGCAGAAGCATCAGGAGATATTTCAGCGCGAAGAGGGCATCGTCATGTGCGCGACGATCGCGTTCGGGATGGGCATCGACAAACCGGATGTGCGATTTGTCGCGCATCTGGATTTGCCGAAAAGCGTCGAAGGCTATTACCAGGAGACCGGGCGCGCCGGCCGCGATGGCATGCCGGCGAACGCGTGGATGGCGTATGGACTCGGCGACGTCGTTCAGCAACGCAAGATGATCGACGAATCCGGTGCCGACGACGCGCACAAGCGGGTGCAGACCGGCAAGCTCGATGCGTTGCTTGGCTTATGTGAGGTGGCGTCGTGCCGGCGCGTGCGGCTGCTCGCCTACTTCGGCGAGAGCAGCATGCCGTGCGGCAACTGCGACACGTGTTTGGAACCGCCTGCATCGTGGGATGCGACGCGCGAAGCGCAAATGGCGTTGTCCTGCGTCTACCGCGCGCACAAGGCGAGCGGCTTGAACTTCGGCGCGGGGCATCTGATCGACATTCTGCGCGGCGCGCGCAGCGAGAAAATACTTCAGCGCGGCCATGAAAAACTGTCGACGTTTGGTTTGGGTGCTGCGCTCTCGGAACCCGAATGGCGGGCGGTTTTCCGCCAGCTCGTCGCGTTCGGCTTTCTCGCCGTCGACCACGAGGGATTCGGCGCGCTCTTTCTCACCGCCGCCAGCAAGCCCGTACTGAAGGGCGAGCAAAACGTCACCTTGCGCAAATACGTCAAGCCGGTGCGTTCGCGGCAGGCGTCGAGTCGAAGCGGCGAACGCGCTGATCCGACCGCAGGCATGTCGCCGCGCGAAAAAATGCGCTGGGATCGCCTGCGCACCTGGCGCGCCGAAACGGCGAAGAGCGACGGCGTGCCAGCGTACGTCATTTTTCACGACGCGACGCTCGCCGAAATCGCGCGCAGCGACCCCGACACTATCGACGATCTGCGGCAAATTCCGGGCATCGGCGTGCGCAAGCTCGAGCGTTTCGGCGATGAATTGCTCGATGTCGTCGGCGCGGGCTGATCGCGGATCGACGTTTCGCACTGCGACCCGCCGGAAATCCTACGCAACGTATTGACCCGATTGGGATTCTCAGAATATTATGTTAAGACCTTAATCCGGCTTGGTCCGGTTTCGGACCCGGCGTAATGCTGGATTTCCTCCAGCATTACGCTTCGGGCCGCCACTGAAAACCATCGGTGAGAGCATCGAAAGCGCGGTTTTGCGCCGCTTTGCCCGGCTGCAATTGCGCTGAATTTTCACTTTTAGGATCAACTCAACTATGCCAACCATCAATCAACTGGTTCGCAAAGGCCGCACTTCGGAACATGCTAAGAGCAAGTCGCCTGCCCTGCAGGACTGTCCCCAGCGTCGTGGCGTGTGCACCCGTGTGTACACCACGACGCCGAAGAAGCCGAACTCGGCACTGCGTAAAGTCGCCAAGGTGCGTTTGACGAACGGCTTCGAAGTCATTTCGTACATCGGTGGTGAAGGCCACAATCTGCAGGAACACTCGGTCGTGCTGATTCGCGGCGGTCGTGTGAAGGACTTGCCGGGTGTGCGTTACCACATGGTTCGCGGCTCGCTGGATACCCAGGGCGTCAAGGACCGTAAGCAAGCTCGCTCGAAGTACGGTGCGAAGCGTGCCAAGGCTGGCAAGTAATCTGCTAGCCTGCCGTAGTCGTTTTTTGTTTCGAATCAGGTCGCCGCAAGGCGGTTTAGGCGGTAGTGCCGGAATTGCCGGTGCTATCGAGTAAGTGGTCACCCGGCCAAGCTGGTTTTG
The DNA here is from genome assembly GCA_001235855.1 of Candidatus Burkholderia brachyanthoides. Lineage (GTDB taxonomy): Bacteria > Pseudomonadota > Gammaproteobacteria > Burkholderiales > Burkholderiaceae > Caballeronia > Caballeronia brachyanthoides. Next base: position 4,025 of record LFJI01000167.1, on the reverse strand, counting down.
TCGTGAGATGGATCGGGTTAGTTGGTGGCCGCGGAGTAGAACACTGCTCCAACTGAAAAGGTAAAGGAAGAATCATGCCGCGTCGTCGCGAAGTCCCCAAGCGGGAAGTGTTGCCGGATCCGAAATTCGGCAACGTAGATGTAGCCAAGTTCATGAACGTGCTCATGCTGTCCGGCAAGAAGTCGGTTGCCGAGCGCATCGTGTACGGCGCTTTTGAGCAGATCCAGACCAAGGGTGGCAAGGATCCGCTGGAAGTGTTCACGGTGGCGCTCAACAACGTGAAGCCGGTGGTGGAAGTGAAGAGCCGTCGCGTTGGTGGTGCCAACTATCAGGTTCCGGTCGAAGTGCGTCCCTCGCGTCGTATGGCATTGGCGATGCGTTGGTTGCGCGAAGCCGCGAAGAAGCGCAGCGAAAAGTCGATGGCCCTGCGTCTCGCAGGCGAACTCTCCGAAGCGGCAGAAGGCCGCGGCGGCGCGATGAAGAAGCGCGACGAAGTTCACCGCATGGCGGAGGCCAACAAGGCATTCTCGCACTTCCGTTTCTAAGCTCCTGCTCCAGGGCATAACAGAAATACCAGGGCGGGTGCGCTACTCCAGGCGCCTCGCCCGTTTGTGTTAGAACGCGCCGGCAACCGCTAGCGCGTTGACCGAAAAAGGATCCAAAGTGGCTCGCAAGACACCTATCGAGCGCTACCGCAATATCGGTATTAGCGCTCACATCGACGCCGGCAAAACGACGACGACCGAGCGCATCCTGTTCTACACGGGCGTGAACCACAAGATCGGTGAAGTTCACGACGGCGCAGCAACGATGGACTGGATGGAGCAGGAGCAAGAGCGCGGCATCACGATTACGTCGGCTGCTACCACTGCCTTCTGGAAAGGCATGGGCGATAACTATCCCGAGCACCGCATCAACATCATCGACACCCCGGGTCACGTCGACTTCACGATCGAAGTGGAACGCTCGATGCGCGTCCTCGATGGCGCGTGCATGGTCTACTGTGCCGTGGGCGGCGTGCAGCCGCAGTCGGAAACGGTGTGGCGTCAGGCGAACAAGTACAAGGTTCCTCGTCTCGCGTTCGTCAACAAGATGGACCGTACCGGCGCGAACTTCTTCAAGGTCTATGACCAGCTGAAGAACTGCCTGAAGGCGAACCCAGTTCCCGTGGTCGTGCCGATCGGCGCGGAAGAAAACTTCAAGGGCGTCGTCGACCTCCTGAAGATGAAGGCGATCATTTGGGACGAAGCGTCGCAAGGCACGAAGTTCGACTACGTCGACATCCCCGCTGAACTCGTTGACACGTGCAACGAGTGGCGCGAAAAGATGATCGAGTCGGCAGCCGAAGCCAGCGAAGAGCTGATGGAAAAGTACCTCGGTGGTGAAGAACTGTCGCAAGCGGAAATCGTCAAGGCGATCCGCGACCGGACCATCGCGTGCGAAATCCAGCCGATGCTGTGCGGCACCGCGTTCAAGAACAAGGGCGTGCAGCGCATGCTTGACGCCGTCATCGACTTCCTGCCGTCGCCGGTCGACATTCCGCCGGTTACGGGCGAACTCGAAAACGGCGAGAAGGCAGAGCGCCACGCAGCCGACGACGAGAAGTTCTCGTCGCTGGCGTTCAAGATCATGACGGATCCGTTCGTCGGCCAGCTGATCTTCTTCCGCGTGTACTCGGGCGTCGTGAATTCGGGTGACACCGTGCTGAACGCGACCAAGGACAAGAAGGAACGTCTCGGCCGTATCCTGCAGATGCACGCGAACCAGCGCGAAGAAATCAAGGAAGTGCGTGCAGGCGACATCGCGGCAGCCGTTGGCCTGAAGGAAGCGATCACCGGCGACACGCTGTGCGATCCGCAACATCCGATCGTCCTGGAACGCATGATTTTCCCGGAACCGGTGATTTCGCAGGCAGCCGAGCCGAAGACCAAGGCTGACCAGGAAAAGATGGGCCTGGCGCTGAACCGTCTCGCGCAGGAAGACCCGTCGTTCCGCGTCCAGACGGACGAGGAATCGGGCCAGACCATCATTTCGGGTATGGGCGAGCTCCACCTCGAAATTCTGGTCGACCGTATGAAGCGTGAATTCAACGTGGAAGCGACCGTCGGCAAGCCGCAGGTTGCATACCGCGAAACGATCCGCACGACGGCAACAGAAGTCGACGGCAAGTTCGTCAAGCAGTCGGGTGGTCGCGGCCAGTACGGTCACGCAGTCATTACGCTCGAGCCGAACGAGCAGGGCAAGGGCTACGAGTTCCTGGACGAGATCAAGGGCGGTGTGATTCCTCGCGAATATATCCCGGCCGTGGACAAGGGTATCCAGGAAACGCTGAAGTCGGGCGTGCTCGCGGGCTTCCCGGTCGTGGACGTGAAGGTTCACCTGACGTTCGGTTCGTACCACGACGTCGACTCGAACGAAAACGCGTTCCGTATGGCCGGCTCGATGGCCTTCAAGGAAGCAATGCGCAAGGCAAGCCCGGTCATCCTCGAACCGATGATGGCTGTGGAAGTCGAAACGCCTGAAGATTACATGGGCGACGTGATGGGCGATTTGTCGGGCCGTCGCGGTATCGTCCAGGGCATGGAAGACATGGTTGGCGGCGGCAAGATCGTTCGCGCCGAAGTGCCGTTGTCCGAGATGTTCGGCTACTCGACCTCGCTGCGCTCGCTGACGCAAGGCCGTGCGACGTACACGATGGAGTTCAAGCACTACGCTGAAGCTCCGCGTAACGTCTCGGAAGTGATCATCAACGCCAAGGGCAAGTAAATTCCTCAAGCAATTCGGCAGGCCAAAAGGCTTTAACCGACAAACAAACTCTTGAAAGAAGGTAACCATGGCCAAAGGTAAATTCGAGCGGACCAAGCCGCACGTGAACGTGGGCACGATCGGTCATGTTGACCACGGCAAGACCACGCTGACGGCAGCGATCACGACGGTGCTGACCAAGAAGTTCGGCGGCGAAGCGAAGGCATACGACCAGATCGATGCAGCGCCGGAAGAAAAGGCACGTGGTATTACCATCAACACCGCGCACGTCGAGTACGAAACGGCTAACCGCCACTATGCACACGTCGACTGCCCGGGCCACGCCGACTACGTGAAGAACATGATCACGGGTGCCGCGCAGATGGACGGCGCCGTCCTGGTGTGCTCGGCCGCTGACGGCCCCATGCCGCAAACGCGTGAGCACATCCTGCTGGCCCGTCAGGTCGGCGTGCCGTACATCATCGTGTTCCTGAACAAGTGCGATATGGTGGACGACGCCGAGCTGCTCGAGCTCGTCGAAATGGAAGTGCGCGAACTTCTGTCGAAGTACGACTTCCCGGGCGACGACACCCCGATTGTGAAGGGTTCGGCGAAGCTGGCGCTGGAAGGCGACACGGGCGAGCTGGGCGAAGTGGCGATGATGAGCCTGGCCGAGGCGCTGGACACGTACATCCCGACGCCGGAGCGCGCAGTGGACGGCACGTTCCTGATGCCGGTCGAAGACGTGTTCTCGATCTCGGGTCGCGGCACGGTGGTGACGGGTCGCGTTGAGCGCGGTATCGTCAAGGTTGGCGAGGAAATCGAAATCGTCGGTATCAAACCGACGGTGAAGACGACCTGCACGGGCGTGGAAATGTTCCGCAAGCTGCTCGACCAGGGTCAAGCGGGCGACAACGTCGGTATCCTGTTGCGCGGCACGAAGCGTGAAGACGTGGAGCGCGGCCAAGTGCTGGCCAAGCCGGGTTCGATCACGCCGCACACGCACTTCACGGCTGAAGTGTACGTGCTGAACAAGGACGAAGGCGGCCGTCACACGCCGTTCTTCAACAACTACCGTCCACAGTTCTACTTCCGTACGACGGACGTGACGGGCTCGATCGAGCTGCCGAAGGACAAGGAAATGGTGATGCCGGGCGACAACGTGTCGATCACGGTCAAGCTGATCGCCCCGATTGCCATGGAAGAAGGTCTGCGCTTCGCCATCCGTGAAGGCGGTCGTACCGTCGGCGCCGGTGTCGTGACGAAAATTATCGAGTAAT
>LFJI01000166.1 GCA_001235855.1 Candidatus Burkholderia brachyanthoides | reverse complement strand
CCGTGCTCGCCTGCGCCTTTGGAGCGCTGCTGAGAATGTGAACAGAACCTAGGCACGAATTCCAGCAACAATTCCGGCGACGGCAGCAGCGATTCGAATTCGCCCTCGACGCAAATCGTGTCGGCGAGCAACTCGGCGCTGCGCGTGCCGAAGAGCACGCTCGAACTCGCGCTGATTCTCGACAACATCGGCTCGATGGCCGATGCGGCGCAAAGCGGCGGCTTGACCAGCAAGATGGACGGCCTCAAGACCACCGCCAATTCGCTGATTACGAACATTTTCAGCGTGTCGGGCAACGACTCGTATATCGGTCTGGTGCCGTTTACAACGATGGTGAACCTCGGCACGTCCATCAAGACGACCGGCTGGCTGCGCAACGATTTCAGCTACAATTCCAGTGGTACAACGATGGACAATTGGGGCGGCTGCGCGGTCGAGCCGCCACACCGGCGACGACATCGAGCCGAAAGACTACGATCTGTCGCTGTCGCCGAATTTCACACCGTTCTACTACAACGTGCCGTCGTCAGGCTTCACGGCGGCGACTGCGACATGCCCGAGAAGAAAACCCTTGAACGCGTGTCGAAGGCGAAGCGTGCCGGCAAGTTAGCAAGCACGCAGGCAGGCGCTTTCGTGAAGGAACAAGTCGATCACATTCGCGAAGGCAAGCATGGCGCGAAGTCGGCCAGGCAGGCCATCGCGATCGGCCTGTCGGAAGCGCGCCGCGCCGGCGTGAAACTCAAGACGCCGAAGAAGGGCGCCGCCACCGAGGCGACCCGCAAGAAGGCCGCGCAAGACACCAAGGCCGCGCATCGCACCAAAAAATCCCCCGGCACCGAATCGAAGATCAAGCGCTCGGCCGTGGCGACGCGTGTGCTCAAGCGCGAAAGCGCCATTGCCCAAGACGCTGTCACGGCAGGGTCATGCCGCCGCCAGCCGCCGCTCGGCCGCCGACCGTTCCGCCGCCGCGAAGAAGGGCTGGGCGCGGCCGGATCGCGTTACGCGTCGTGCTGAGCGGTTGGCCGGTTCGGCAGCATCCGTGCGAACGATACGGCCATCGCCGCCAGTTCGGCGGTGGCGGGTGTGAGCGGGACGCCGGCGCGTCGCACCAGACATACGGGCCGCGTTCCGCGACCGGCACGACTGTCACATGGTCGCGGAAAAAAGGGTGCGCGGCGACGCCCGCCGGTTCGAACGCGAGATAGTCGCTCGCGGCGACGCAATGCAGCGTGTCGAACACGGCTTCCGTCGTCGCCGCGATGCGCGGCGCAGCGCGTTTGGCGTCCTCGAATAACGCTGAGAGGCGGTTGCTGCGCGCGCCGCCGCCCAGCTGACGCGTGCTGACCCACTGCGCCGCCGCGAGACTCGCCAGCTTGCGCGAGCGTACGAGCGGATGACCTCGCCGCGCGATCACGGCGACATCGGAATCGAACAGGCGGCTGGTCTCCATGTCGTGGATGTCGGCTTCCGGCGCGATGAGCGCGAGCGCGAAGTCCAGACTGCCGTCGCGCACCCACGCCGTCAGCACACGCGAAGTCGCGCTGGTCAGATGCACCGCGATAGGCGGATACCGCTCGCGATAGCTTTCGAGCAGCGCGGGAAAGAGCCGCATCGTCGCCTCGGCCGCGAGCCCGAGCGATACCTCGCCCGTCAACACTCCCCGCAATTGGTGCAGTTCGTCTTGGGTTTTGCGGCATTCGCCGAGAATCAGGTTCGCGCGCACGCACAGGCTGCCCGCCTCGGCGACGGCCACGAACATGCGCAACTGGGTGAGCGTGAGTTCCACGGTGGATCTACCGGCGAGTGATCTCGAAAAGTGATCATGATAAGCAAAGCGCCTTTTTTTGAAGCGTTTTTGCCCACATACCATCGTCGCTCCGAATCCCGAAACCATTCCCGCGCGCGCTCATGCCCAGACTCCACGCCTTCCTACTGTCGGTGGTTCTTGCCGTCGCCATGCCCGTTCATGCGAACGACACCTTGCGCCTGGCCATCGATCCGGGTTATCCACCGATGGACGTGAAAACGCCCGACGACCACGTCGCGGGCTTCGACGTCGATCTCGGCGATGAAATCTGCCGCCGCATCGCGGTGCGCTGCCAGTGGGTCGAACTCGAGTTCTCGGGGATGATTCCCGGCGCTGCAGGCGCGCAAGATCGACGGGATCATGTCGTCGATGGCGATCACCGAGAAGCGCATGAAGCAGATCGCGTTTTCCACCAAGCTATTCCGCTCGCGTCTGGTCGCGAAAAGCGGCGCGCCGCTCGCGGCCGCGGCTCAAGGCCTGCGCGGCAAGCGTGTGGGCGTGCAGAACGGCAGCCAGTTCGAATCCTATGCGATGAAAACTGGCTGCCGGCTGGCGTCGAGGTCGTGCCGTACCAGAGCCAGGAAGGCGTGTTCGACGATCTCGCCTCGGGCCGGCTCGATGCCGCGCTGCTCGGCTCGGTCGAAGCAGAGCAGGGCTTTCTGAAGAGACGAGACGCCGCGCGGCCAAGGGCTTCGCATTCGTCGGCAGGCCGCTGTCGATGGGTGATCACGGCGTCGGCATGGGCTTGCGTCAGGACGACACCGCGTTGAAGGCGAAGATCGACAATGCCATCGCGGACATGCGCGCGGACGGCACGTATCAGAAGATCGCGCGCGAGTATTTCGATTTCGACGTCTACGGCGATTGAGGAGAGCATCATGCGGACACGACGCGATCCACTCGTCACGACTACGCTCGGCACGTCGCGCGAACTGGTCAGTTTTCATTTCGGCGCGCCGGGCGGCGGCGAGAAGGCGTATGTGCAGGCCTCGCTTCATGCCGACGAAATGCCCGCCATGCTCACCGCATGGACGCTCAAGCAGCGCCTGGCCGAACTCGAAGCGCAAGGGCGGCTGCGTGGCGAAATCGTGGTGGTGCCGGTGGCGAATCCGATCGGCCTGTCGCAGCATGTGCTCGGGCAATTCGTCGGGTGTTTCGAGGCGAACAGCGGGCACAATTTCAATCGCGGCTTTCCGATGCCCGCGCCGCCGAGATGATCGAGCGCGGCGGGCTGTGCGACATGCTCGGCGAGATGCGCGCGAAGAACAAATTCGAAGCGCTGCGCCTCAACCTGCTGAAACTCACATCGGACGCGGATATCGTGCTCGATCTGCACCGCTCGCTCGAAGCGACGATGCATCTTTATTACGAGTCCCGCGATCTGGCCCGCGCTGGAACCCCTCGCGCGTCTTCTCGGCGCGAACGGCGTGCTGCTCGCAAGCGATTCGGGCGGCCAGTCGTTCGACGAGATTCACGCGCTGTTGTGGAACGAGTTGCGCGCGCTGATGGGCGATGGCTTGCCGCTCGCCGCGCCGAATCTCGCGGGCAGCGAGCAGTTGAGCGCGCCGGCGAGCGGGATCGTGGTGTATCGGGCGAAAATGGGCGCGCGGCTCAAGGCGGGCGACGCCGTGTTCGATATCGTCGATCCGCTGACGGATGCGGTAACCACGGTGACACGACGAAGAACGACGGCGTGTTCTACATGCGCCGCGCGATCCGCCTCGTCAACGCGGGCGCGCCGATGGGCCGGGTCACGGGTGAGAAGGCGTTCAGGACCGGCGTGCTCATCGGCGCGTGAGGCTGACTCAGCGCGCGTCGCTCACGGTCTGATTCAACGCTTTGCCCGCCACGACCGTATTCACCAGATTGATGTCGTGCACGTTGTACGCGTAGATCGGTCCGGGCGTCGTCGCGGTCGCGGTCGCGGGACCGGCGGCGGTCGGCGTGCCGAAGTCGCAGTTGGTGAGGGTGACGCCGGTGATCGCGGGAATCGTTGGCACGGGCGCGGGGCCGTTGTAGTCGAACGCGACCGGGCCTTGCGCGACGATCGCCTGAAAGCATGAACCCGTCACGCCGTTCAACGTGACGTTGCCCGCCTTCAGATTCGAGATGTTGACGTTCTGCACGAGCGCGGGCCACTTGCTAATAGCGTCCTTCGACGGCTGATAGTCGCAGTTGAACGTGACGATGCCGCCCTGCGACGCCGACGGGTTCGCCGCGCTCGCCGTCACCACGCCGAGCGGCACCGTCGCGTTGATCGGGCTGCCCGCGAGCAGGCTGCTGCCCTTATCCGGAAGGCGTCAGGCTCACGCCGTTCGGCAGCGCGACGTTATCCACGTAAAAGTCCTTCACGTAGCCGCTGCGGTTCATGTTGGTCTTGATGCGGATGGCAATATTGCTGCCGAGCGTGATGCCGCCGTAGCCGCTGTTCATCGTGCAATTCTGGATGACATGATTCTGCGCCGGGCCATATTGCGTATCGAGCTTCCTTGCCGGACTTGATCGCTATGCAATCGTCGCCCGTGTTGAACGTGACGTTCTCGCACAGCACCATGTCGCACGCATCCGGATCGAAACCGTCGTTGTTCGGCCCGATGCTGTCCACCGTCACGCCGCGCATCACCACGTTCTTGCAAGTTTGTCGGATGATGCTGCCAGAACGGCGTGTTGACGGTGCGATAGCTCTGCATCAGCACATTCGTACAGCCGATGAATTCGGCCATGCACGGCCGCAGATAATTGGCCGATGCCGAAAATGCGCTTCTCGATCGCCACGCTCGCTTCGGACAGCGCGGGCAGGTAGTTCTGATCCTGCTGCCAGGGCGTGGCGGGATTGGTGAGTTCGGCGTAGAGCGTGTCCGAATGCCGGGCACGGCGGTCTTCAGATCGACTTTGTTCGCGTTCGACGAGGCCTGCGACGGCGTCGACGAATTGACGCAGCCGTACACGCCGTTGTTGCCCTTCCAGGTCCGCGGTGTTGCCGCTGCCGGCGAAGGGCGTCATCGCCTGGCCGTTGAAGACGGAAGTGTCGTGTCGCCTTCACCAGTGATCGCGATGTTGTTGGCGTTGCGCGCCTAGTTGAGGCGGCAGGCGTTCGCCTGCCAGCGGCTGTGTAATAGAAGCTTGCCGTTCGCGCCGCAATCGACGGGGCCGTCCTTCCTTCGCGTAATCGGCGGGATTAGGGCTGAAGAAGATCTCGCAATTCGCGGCCAGATGGAAGTGGACGTTCGATTGCAGCACAATCGGTCCGGCGCAAAATCAGTTGCCCGCCGGCACCACGACCTGACCGCCGCCCGCCGCGTTGCATGTGGCGATGGCCTCGAGGAACGCGGGACGCGAGTCGAACGAACCGGCCGCTTGCCTCTGATCCGCGCCGGTCGAGCGCGGCGACTTGCTCACGTCGGTGTACGGGTTGAGCGCGGCGATGACCGCGCATGGCTGCGCGCCGTAGTCGGTGACGAGGAACTGGCGGCCGGGAAACATCGATGTCGACACCGCCTGCAAGGCGTTGTCGATCTGCGTTGCGGCGCCCGAGGTGTCCCAGACCAGGTCCGGCGCGGGCGCATCGCAGCCCCCGAGCAACGGGGCGCTTGCCGAGACGCCGGCGAACTTCACGAAGGAGCGGCGCGCCGGAGAGGGCAGCGCGCGCGGTGGTTGATGTTTCGGATGCTTGATCTGTGTCTCCTGCCGGTCGGGCCGGCTGTCTTTGTCGATTGGTGGCATCAGCTTCATCTGGATACGAACGATGTCGTACAACAATTAACGTCCTGCACTCGTGTGTCAGCTGCCGGAAATGCGTGACGGAAAGAAATCATTTTCTCAACACAACTGATAGCCAAGACGAGTTACATGCGTCAAGGCTCGCGGCATACGCTGGGATCGGTATCTTCCCCTACATCGCGTTGCGACTTGTACGACATCCTATGCAGCGCGCACGTCTGCCCGTTTATCGAGTCGCACTAGAATTGATGCCCCCTGTCCACCGAGGAGGGCCGCCATGCTGGAATTCGACCGACACATTGTCACGCCGACGCTCGATATCGCATATGCGGACAGCGGTCCCGCCGAAGGCCCGGTCGTCCTGCTTATGCACGGTTGGCCCGACGCTGCGCGCGGCTGAATGCGGCGGGGTATCGCACCGTCGTTCCGGAATTGCGCGGCGCGTGCGGCACGCGTTTCCTGACGGCCGATGCGATCCGCGACGGTTCCGCCGTCGCGCTCGTGCAGGACGCCATCGATCTCGCGGACGCGCTGGAGGTGGAACGCTTCGATTTCATCGGCCACGACTGGGGCGCGCGCCGGGGCGCGCGCCGCCTACACGGCCACACTCTACCATAAACGCGTGCGTCGCATCGCTGCGTTGTCGGTGGGGTATCAGCCGGTGGGTGCGTTCGACGTGCCGGACTTTGCGCAGTCGCGCCGCTTGATGGTACCAGTGGTTTATGTCGCTCGATGCCAGTCCGCAAGCCGTCGCCGCTGACCCGAAAGACTTCGCACGGATTCAGTGGGACACGTGGGCGCCATCGGCGCTGGTACAATGAAACGAAGTTCGCGGCCACGGCGCGCGCGTTCGAGAATCCGGACTGGGTGCCAATCACGCTCAACGCGTATCGCTGCCGCTGGTGCAAGGGCGAGGCATCCGATGCGGCCTACGCCACGCTCTATGACCAGCTCGCCGTCATCGAAACTCGGCACGCGCACGCTGGTCATTCACGGCGGCGTGGATTCGTGCAACGACCCTTCGACGTCGGCCGGGCAGGAAGGCCATTTCACCGGCGGCTACCGGCGCATCGTGCTCGACGGTGTGGGGCACTTTCCGCAACGCGAAGCGCCGGAAGCCGTCGCGGATGCGCTTATCGCCTATCTGTCGGAGAAGTGAACGGCAGGCAGGCCGGAACCTTGCGCAAGCGTTCGTAGCATCATCCGCAAGTGCTGAAATACCTCTGACACCTTTTGCGACCAATACTGGAGCTAAAGTCAGAAGTGGTGTACGGGGGAGTTGAGGCGGGAAATTGAAGGCG
>LFJI01000165.1 GCA_001235855.1 Candidatus Burkholderia brachyanthoides | reverse complement strand
CGAAGTGTTACCCCTGTCCTGGAACAGGTGTTACCCATCTCTCCGGTCTATACAGACGTGCTGCAAAAGCGCGATCTGTTGCCGTTCGTCGATATGGCGTATCAGGGCTTCGGCCCGGGCCTCGACGACAATGCGTTTGCCGTGCGCGAACTCGCCCGGCGCGGCGTGCCAGCGTTCGTCGCCAATTCGTTCTCGAAGAATTTCTCGCTGTACGGCGAGCGTTGCGGAGGCCTGCACGTGATCTGCGACGACGCGGCCGAAGTAGACACGGGGCTGGTCACGGATCAGGCCGAGCGCCTGAAAGAGGAATACGGCGCGTATATCCTGCGTTCGGGCCGCATGTGCGTCGCGGGTCTCAACGACAGCAGCGTGCAGATCGTCGCCGATGCGATCGGCAAGGTGCTCGCGAAGTAAAAGCGCGTCACAACGCGGGACAGGACAGCACCTGCTGTTTGGGAATCGCGCCCGGTCCCGCGTCCACTTTCGCGCCACGGGGCGGCGTGGCGACGAGCCTCACGCTGTTTTTGCTCCGGCATTCGCGAGCACGTTGCTCGTTGCCGCCATCCGGCTGTCAGTACACGCGATACACCTGCACGTCCTTGTAGACATGCAGCGTGCCGTGCGTCGTTTTCCCCGCATGCCTGAACTCCACGCGTTCGCCCTCCTTCAGCGCGAACGGCGCGCCCGATGCGCTTTCGAGCGTGCCGCAGGGCATCTCTTCCGCATGCGCCGTCGCCGAGACGACGCACAGCGCCGCGATGATCGATCGTTTCATGGTGGCTCCGCGCCATCGACATGACGGTCCGCCCGCTGGCAAGACACGCCCGACGTGCGATAGCGCCGCCATTCCTCCGCGCTTGTGCTACTTTGAATGATGCCGCTGCGCGAAATCGGAGGCCGCCATGTCAGTGAGCGTACCGGATGAAAAAGCGGATTTTTTGGCGATTCTCGCGCGCCGCCGGCTGGAGGCGAATGATTTCCTCGTGCAGGAAGCGGATACACATCGTGGACGATGTGTATCCGCTGCAGGGGATCGTGAGCATCGTGCGGCAATCGACAGGCAAAGAGCGTGAGTATCGCGTGGGGCACGGCACACACTGGACCACGGAATTCGAGCAGGATTTGAACAAAGGCGCGTTCGGCTGACGGATGCGCGATCGATACAGGCGGCGCATCGCTCAGACCGCGCGTATCCATTTATTTATACGCACTTTTCGATGCGGAGCCGGCGATGAGGCCGATCAAGCTCACTTCGTTCAAGGCGCACGTCGCGATGCTGCTGCGCGATCTGCCGCGCGGCACCACGGCCGATCTCACCGATGTGGCCGTCGCGTACTGGAACGGCAAGCAGGTCGTCGGCGCGTATCTGCGCGATAACGGCCGCATCGACGAGGAATTTGACTTCGTCGACGAAAACGCCTGGGGCAACTGGCGCGACGAATTCCTGCTGTGGTTCGAGGCGCCGTGCTTCTCCGAGCGCAGCGATCTGAAGGCCGCTATATGCAGGCGCCACGCCGATAGCCAACGCCTACGACGGCCGCTGGCCGCGCTGACTGCTCTCTTCCTTCGTTTCCCCGCACCCCGCCTCTCACGGACGTCCGACGGCACGACGCTTGCTTCCTCGCATGGCGCGACGCTGTCCGAACCACGAACGCCTGCCGGCCGTGTTCCACCATTCACCGTCACGGAGAGATTCAGCGTGGCTGGCAGCGGAAGACTCAACCGGCTCACGTTCTTCACGGCCATCGTGTTCATCGTGCTCGGCGCGATGCTCGCGGCAGGCGGCGCTTATCTCGTCACGCTGAAAGGATCGTGGTATTATATGAGCGTGAGCCATCGAGTCATCATTAGTGGTGCTGTCCAGCCTGTTGCTGCTGATCCGCCGGTGCTCCGCGCTGATGCTATTCGGCACGGCCGTCTTCTGGCAATTGCTGCCACGCCTGTGGATCTGGGTGCTGCTCGGCATCTGGCTGTTGATTCCGTGGGTGCATCGCGGTACGTGTTCAGGCACGCCATCGCGCTGCATGCCACGAGCGGCAAGGAAAAGTGGCGTTACGACCCGCAGATTCAGAGCACGATTGGTTTCAAGCACTGGGAGTATATGACGTGTCGCGGTGTGGCCTATTACGATCCGGCGATGCATGCCGCCACGGCGACGCCGGTTGAGGCATCCGATGCAGTCGCGGCGTCCGATGTGACGCCCGGCGATATCGCGGTACTGCACGCCTACGACGCGGGCAATCTCGCCAGCAAGCTGTACAGCAGCAATCAGGCGGGCAGCCGTGACCAGTTCGGACAGGGCAACAAGTTCATCACGCCGATGATCGCCCACGGGAAAGTGTGTATGTCGGCACCAAAACTGGCGTCGGCGTGTTCGGACTCCTCTATTGAGCCGCTGACAACGGCTCGTTCCGCGCGATCGCCGCAAACCGATCGAGTTGCGCTGCTGAAAGCATACAGCACAGTGACGTCTTGACCTTGGTCGAACGGCGTCGCCTTCGCAACCGAACCGACATGCTGACGCGCACCGAATCCAGGCACGCGGGCGATTACGCCGCGACCGTCATCACCGTGAAAGCGGCGCGCGATGACGCGCGCCGGGTCTATCGATCTCGTGGATGCGCATCGCCGTCTGCAGGGCAGCGTCCTACGCTTGCTTTCTTTCTTCGTTCGGCGATGCCCGCAAACCCGCCGCATCCACGGAAGCGCTTTCGCTCGATGCGCTCGCGAGCCGGCTCGAAATGCGCACCCGCGCGGCGAAATTTCCGCGCATGGCCGAACGGAGTGCGACGCTCAACGGCGTGCGCGCGGCGGCGCGTGAACGGGAGCGGCTGTTCTCGGATTCGTTCGGCACCGACACGCCCGCGCTGCGCGATGCGGCGCTCTCGTTCGAACGGCTGGATGCGCGGCTGGTTGGCCTGTGTGTGGAGCAGGTGCTGCACGCGTTCGGCGCGCGGACGAAAGCGCGTTGACTCTACGCGCCGGAAGCACCGCTAAACGCGCGGCGCTCTTCCCCCAACTGCCGGAATACACTCAGCCAGTCCTCCAGATGCCATGTCTTCGCGATGCGGCCATCGCGCGCAATTCGTGAAACGAGTGGATCGCGAAGCGCACCGGTTTCTTCGTCGCGGCGATACCCATGAGCGGCCCGTCCTGCGTGCCGCTCACCTTCGCGCAGCCGACACGATTGCTCTGCACGAGCATGTCCAGAATCTCTCTCGATGTGCATGTCGGGCAGCGCTACCGCCAGGTCGGCGAAGATTGACACCATCTGATCGGGCCCGGGCTTTTGTCCGGGCGGTTCGGGAAGGTATGCCCAGTCGGGCGTGACGGCTTCGCGCAGCAGCGCGACGTCCTTGGTTTCGAACGCGCGGTAGATGCCTAGACTAGATGCGCGCGATCGCGTCGCAGGCGGTAAATCTGCCTGCATGATGCCTCCATCGAAAAGTGGAGAAAACGCGGCATTACACCCGAACTTTACCGGAATTCGCGTGAATTTCACGGGCGCGCGCAAGTCATGATGATAAGCTTTCGATTCTTCGCTGGGGAGTAGCCAGCTTTATGCCATCGGAAAACGCCCATCCATGTCAACACACTCGATCGTCCGATCGTGGCATGAGCAGCCACCGCAGGTTTGATCGCGGGTTGGCAAGACCATCGACAGAATGCGCTTGAAGGTCGGGGGCGCGTTTTGTCGCATCTTCTTGCCCGACCGGAGCACTTATAAAAAAAATCGCGATGAACCTCGCCTTCGCCATGTCCACCGCCGCCTTCCGCCGTCGTGCCCACGGCCCTTCCGTGCCATAGGCCGTCAGCGATGCGTACACGATGCCCGGCCGCCGCGCCGCCAGCGCGTCCGGCCCGAAACCGAGCGCCGCGATTCCGCCTGGCCGATAAACCTTGCGATAACGCATGCGCCTCGTCGATCAAACGCCACAGCGTCGCGCGTCCGTCGCCGGTCAGCAGGTCGAGATGCGCCGAGCGCTTGCCATGGCTCGTATCGCGGCGATGGCGGGAATGTTCGGCAGATTCGGCGAGTTCACTAGCATCACGTCCGCGCCGAATGCCGCCAGCGCGCGGCCGCCGACCGGTCCCGCGAGAATGCACGTGAAGTCGAGCACGCGCACGCCGTCCAGCGGACGTGCAGACGCGGACAAAGGCGGCAGCGCACGGGGCGGCACATCGCCATGCGAGTGATCGTCATCAGCGGCTGCGCGGCGATCGCCCGCGCCTGCGGCCTGGCGTCCCACTGCGCGAAGTTGCGCAGCATCGTCACGACGAGACCGCGTTCGGCGCCCGCGTCTTCGAACTCGGCTGCGTGCCAGTCGAGCAGCGCGCGTTCGGCATCGGCGCGCGTGGCCGTGCGCGGATCGAGCACGCGCAACGCGCCGTCCTGGTGATGCACGAAGTTCGCGTGAATGCGCACCCAACCGTCGGCGCATCGATACAGGCCCGAGAACATGCTCCACGTTTCCGGCTCGCGGCCGTCGAGCGTGAACCAGTTGGTGCATTCGACGGCGGCGTGCGTCATATCGACGGATACCGGCTGCCGCTCGACGCCGCACCGATGGTCGATTGCGCCGCCACGCCGATGGCAAAGGTCGATGGAAACACCTGGTCGCGTCCCGGCAGATCGAGGAAAGGAAGGACGTCGGGCGGCAGGGCGGCAAGATGCCAGAGATCGGCTACGATATCGCGGGAAGCGGGCATGGTCGAGGACGCGTGAATTGAAAGGAACGCCTGCGTAATGGTCCATTGTCGCACCGTTTGGAGGTTTTCAACCGAACGGCCGGCCTCGCCATGTCTCCATGTCTGAATCAAGTGGTGCTAGGCGTCCTTGCGCGCCGCCATCGCCAGCACGCGCTCCAGTTCCGCGAACTCGACCGGCTTCACCAGATGCGCGTCGAAGCCCGCCGCGCGGGTGCGCGCCATGTCTTTGTCGGAGCCGAGCCCGGTCATTGCCGCGACGATGATGCGCTTGCCGCCCGCCGCGCCCCGCTCGCTCTGACGCTCGCGCAGATGCCGGATCACGTCGAAGCCCGTCATGTCCGACATCGACAAATCGAGCAGCACGACCTGCGGCAACACCTGATCGTAGAGCGCGAGCGGGTGCGAACCGTCGTAGGTGGGCGAAGCCTTGCGGCCGAGCATGTCCACGAGCAGCGTCATGCTGTCGGCGGAGTCGCGGTTGTCGTCCACGACCAGCACGTCGAGCACATCGGTCGATGCGGCCACCGGCGCGGCTGGCACGGTCGGACCAATTTCCGGCGGCTGTGCGATCGGCAGCCACAGCGTAACACGCTGCCCTTGCCCGAGCCATGACTCTTCGCTTCCACATGACCGCCGTGCAGTTCGGCAATGGTGCGCACCAGCGTCAAGCCGATGCCCAGGCCACCTTCGTCCTGATGCGCGCCCGGCGGATGCTCCTGCACAAACAGATCGAACACGATGGCGAGCGCTTCCGGCGAAATGTCGCGCCCCTGATCGACCACGCGCACCATGACCGAGCCGCCGCGCGGGCCAACTGAGCGTGATGGTCGAGGCGGGCGGACTGAACTTCGACGGGTTGTTGAGCAGATTGTTGATGGCCTGCACGAGCCGCGTGGAGTCGCCGTTGACGTACAGGCGCTGCCCGCTGTCCTGCACGACGATGCGCTGGCTGCTCTCGTCGAACAGCGGCTGAATCGCCTCGATGCTCAGTTGCACGACATCGGCGATATCGACGATCTCGGTCGTCAGGCGGATCTTGCCGGAACTCACGCGGCCCGCTTCGAGCAGGTCGTCGACGAGCTTGGTCAGATGCGCAAGCTGGCGATCGACGATTTGACGACTACGCACGACGTCGGCATCGTCGGATGCCTTGAGCTTGAGGATGCTGACCGCGTTGCGGATGGGCGGGGCGCGAGCGGATTGCGCAATTCGTGGCCGAGCAGCGCGAGAAACTCGTTCATGCGCCGGCTCGATGCTTTCAGTTCCTCCAGACGGCGGCGCGCGGTCATGTCGCGCGTGATCATCACATAGCCGCGTTCGCGGCCGCCGTTTTTCGGCAGCGCGCTCAGAATGACATGCGCGCGGAATTACGAGCCGTCGCGGCGCACACGCCAGTCCTCGTGTTCGACGCGGCCGCGTTCGGTGGTGAGGCGCAGGTCGTCGGGCGGGCGGTCGCGTCCGAGTTCGTCGGTCGTGTAGAACAGCGCGAAATGCCGGCCGATCGTCTCCTCGGACGTATGGCCGTACAGCGCATGCGCGCCCTCGTTCCACGAACGCACGATGCCGTCGTGATCCAGCATGCAGATGGCATAGTCGCTCACCGAGTTGATCAGGAGACGCAGACGCTCGTCGGCTTCGGTGGCGCGGCGGCGGTCGGTGATGTCATGCACGAAGCAGGCGAACTGCCGCTGCCCGTGAAACCACACTTCGCTGATGGACAGTTTCGCGGCGAATTCGCTGCCGTCGCGGCGCAGCGCGGGCAATTCTACGCGCCGATTGATGATGCGCGTCTCGCCCATCGAGAGATAGCGCCCGAGCCCCGCGCGATGCTGATCGCGCATGCGCTCGGGCACGATCACCCGCGCGAGTTCGAGAGAGATTGAGCACTTCGGCCGCGCGCCAGCCGAACAACTGCACGGCGGCCTCGTTCCAGTCGACGATCAGGCCGGCTTCGTCCATGGACAGGAAGGCGACGTGCGCGTTGTCCAGCACGGTGCGGCGGCGTAGTGCATCCGCGAGTTTCTTTTCGTACTCGATGCGCAGCGACGACTCGACCTGTATAGACTGGAGAGATGGGTAACACTTGTTCCAGGACAGGGGTAACACTTCGGACGAATGGTTCGTCCGAAGTCGATCAGG
>LFJI01000164.1 GCA_001235855.1 Candidatus Burkholderia brachyanthoides | reverse complement strand
AGCTAAATGTGTTACCCCTGTCCTGACACACCTGTTACCCATGTCTCCGGTCTGTGCAGTGATCGGCACCGGCGTGCGCGACGGCTTCCCCGGCGTCAAATACAGCGACTTCGACGATCAGACGCGCTTTGCCGCGTTCGGCCAGGAGTTGAACAAGCTCGTGGTCGCCAAAGCGCAGGCGACCAGGCTCAAGGTCGGCGATAGCGTCGATGTATCCGCCGTCTACAGTAGCTGGAGCGAGCCGAGCGGCGAAATCCGCGCGATACCGGTGGCCTAGAAATGAATCAGCCTAGTACCCTGAACCTGGTCAACGTGATCGAAACGCGCGCGCTGTCGAAGCAGTATCCCGGCACCGCCGCGCTCGTCGATGTCGATTGCACAGTGCTGAGCGGCAAGGTCATCGTGCTGATCGGCGAGAACGGCGCGGGCAAATCCACCTTGATGAAACTGCTCGCGGGCGCGGAAACGCCCACTTCCGGCGAGATCTGGATCGATGGCGCCATCGCGCAGATCACCGATGTCCGCAGCGCGGAGAAGCATGGCATCGGCATCATTTTTCAGGAGATGAATCTCTTTCCCGACATGACGGTCGCGAAGAACATCTTCGCGGGCAACGAGATCACGAACTCGGGCGTGATCCGCTCGAAGATGGAGAACCATCAGGCGAAAGTGCTGCTCGACCGTCTGCATATTTCGCTCGATCCGCGCATGCGCTTGGGCGATCTTTATGTCGGCCAGCAGCAACTCGTTGAGGTCGCCAAGACGCTGTCCAAGCACATCAAGGTGCTCATCATGGACGAGCCGACTGCCCTGTCCAAGGCTGAGGTGGAGATTCTCTTCAAGATCATCGCGCAGCTGAAGGAAGAAGGCGTAACGGTGATCTATATCTCGCATCGTCTCAAAGAGATCGTGGCGATCGGCGATTGCATCACGGTGCTGCGCAATGGCCGCCTCGTGGCACAGGACGAGATCGCGAATATCGACATTCCGTGGATCATCGAGGCGATGGTCGGCTCGTCGAAGAAGCGTTTCGCGTTCGAGCAGCACAGCATCGGCGCGGAAGTGCTGAAGGTGAAAGACCTCGTGCTCAAGCGCTCCAACGGCATCTACAGATTGATGGGCGCAGGCCGCACCGAACTGCTCGAATCTCTGCTCGGCGCGAATCCGCTCGCCATCGGCGAAATCGAACTCGCGGGCAAAGCAATCAAAGACATGCCTATTCCGAAGCGCATCGAAGCGGGCATCGCGCTGGTGCTGGAGGATCGCCAGAAGCAGGGCATGGTGCAGTTGATGACCATTCTCGAGAACATACCTTGTCGAGTCTCGCCAAGTTCACGCGGCGCTTTCTCGGCGATCTCACGCGCGCAAGCCAAATTGATGCCGCGAGCGATATCGTCAAGCGCCTGGCGATCAAGGCCCCGCCTCCGTCGATGCGCCGATCACTTCGCTCTCCGGCGGCAACATGCAGAAGGTCGTGATCGGCAAGGCGTTGCTCACCAGGCCCAAGGTCCTCTTGATGGACGAACCCACGCGCGGCATCGGCGTCGGCTCGAAAGAGGACGTCTACAAGACCATCAGCCTGCTCGCGCGTTCGGGCATCGCCGTGATCTATGCGACCTCCGAACTCGACGAGGCGATGGTCGTCTCCAACCGCGTTTTCGTGATGGCGAGCGGCAAGCTCACCGCGATCATGGAGCGCGCGCAATTCGATAGCGAACGCATCGTGCGCGCCTCGAAGCCCGCGACCGCCGTAGTGTGAAGCAAACGAAATCGACACCATGAATACACCCAACAGCAGCAATCCGCCGGTCGCGCTGGTGCACGCGAAGCACAACCGGCACTCGGCTTACCGGGCCTCGCGCATCGCGGTGAATCTGCTCAAGCTGCGCATTTTCATCGCGCTGTTCGCGATCGTCATTGTGTTCTCACTGGCGACCGAGAACTTTCTCTCGACCAGCAACATGCTGACCATGGCTAAGCACGTGACCATCGTCGCGATTCTTTTCATCGGCATGACGCTCGTGATTCTTATCGGCGGCATCGATCTGTCGGTGGGATCGATCGTCGGCATCAGCGGCATGGCGGCGGGCTATCTGCTGCTCGAAGGCGTGAAGATCGGGCATCACATCGTCTTCTTCAATCCGTGGGGCATGACGCTCATCGCGTGCTTGCTCGGCGCGCTGATCGGCGCGATCAACGGCTATCTCATCACTATGCTCAACGTGGCGCCTTTCATCGCGACGCTCGGCATGCTGTACGTGGTGTGCGGCGCCGCGCTGCTGGTGAACAACGGTAGCACCTACACGGACCTCGAAGGCAATCCGGCGTTCGGCAACACGGGCTTCGAGTTCATCGGCAACGGCACGATCCTCGGGCTGTCCACGCCGGTATGGATCATGATCGTGCTGGCGGCCATCACCATCTTCATCGCCAAGAAGACGCCGCTCGGACGGCGCATCTATGCGATCGGCGGCAACGAGCAGGCCGCGCGCTTCTCGGGCATCCGCACCAATCACGTGAAGCTGTTCGTCTACATGTTCTCGGGCTTTTGCGTGGCACTCGTCGGTCTCGTGATTACCGCGCAGTTGCAGACCGCGCATCCGTTGACGGGGCAGGCATACGAACTCAACGCCATCGCGGCGGTCGTGCTCGGCGGCACCGCGTTGATGGGCGGACGCGGCACCGTGTTCGGCTCGGTGGTCAGCGCGTGCGTGATCAGCATTTTCGGCGACGGCATGGTGATGTGCGACATCAGCGATTTCTGGCAGATGGTCATCAAGGGACTCGTGATCATTTTTGCGGTCTTGATCGATCAGTTGCAGCAGCGCCTGCAATCGCGCATGGTGTCGCTCACCGCTTGAGGAACCGGATATGAACTACGTTCTGTCGATCGATCAGGGTACGAGCTGTACCAAGGCGCTGGTGTTCGATGACGAAGGCCAGATCCATGCGCGCGGCTTCGCGCCGGTGGCCTGCACGACGCCGCGCACGGGCTTCGTCGAGCAGGATGCGAACGCGTTGTACGAGTCGGTGCTCAAGGCGGTGCGCGAATGTCTGAGCGGATTCAAAGGCGAACTCGCGGGCGTCGGCATTTCCAATCAGCGCGAGACGGTCGTGTTGTGGAACGCACAAGGCGAGCCGATCGTGCCCGCCGTGTCGTGGCAATGTCAGCGTTCGCTCAGCATTTGCGATCACCTGAAGCGCGACGGCCTCGCGCCGCTCATCGCGCAGAAGACGGGCTTGCTGATCGACCCGTATTTTTCAGGCACCAAACTCATTTGGCTCAACGAGAACGACGAGCGCGTGCGCGCCGCCATCGCACAAGGCAATGCGTACTTCGGCACCGTCGATAGCTAGCTGCTGTACCGGCTGACCAGGGGCGCGGCATATTGCGCCGATTACACCAACGTATCGCGCACGATGCTGCTCAATCTCGGCGCGCTCGAATGGGATCGCTACCTGATCGGCACATTCGGCCTGCAAGATCTGCGCTTGCAGGCGTTGCGTCCGTCCGCGTCGGAGTTTGGTGCGACCGATTTCGACGGCTTGCTGGAGCGGCCCATCCCCATCCTGTCGATGATCGGCGACTCGCACGCTGCCGCCGTCAGCGAAGGATGCCTGAAGCCCGGCGTCGCCAAGGCCACGATAGGCACCGGCTCGTCGATCCTGATGAACGTCGGCGCGAAAGCGCATGAGGCGGAGCACGGCCTCGTCTCCACGCTGTGCTTCGCGATGCCTTCCAGCGCGTGGACTACGCGCTGGAAGGCATCGTGATCAGCGCGGATTCGACGCCCGCTTTCTTCAAGGAAAAGCTCAACCTGTTCGACGACTTCGCCAAAGCCGAGCAGGCGTTCGCCGAATACGACAACGGCAGCGTGTTCGTGATTCCGGCGTTCTCTGGCATCGGCTGCCCGCACTGGAAGTATCCGGGCGGCGCGCAGGTGGTGGGTCTCAACTTCTCGACTTCGTGGCAGCACGTGGCGCGCGGCGTATGAATCGATCGTTTACCAATCAAGGATGTCATCACCGTGATGGAGCAGGTGGCCGACGTGCCGCTCGCCGAGCCGAGTTGTATCTCGATGGCGGGCTCACGCAGCGCCCGTTCCTCTTGCAGTATCTTGTCCGATACCTTGAATCGCCCCGTCAGCACGCTCGCGTTGAGCGAGATATCTGCAGCGGGCACGGCGGCGCTGGCGGCATGCAAGGCGGGACTGCTCGCATCGCTCGAGGCGTGGCACGCGAAGCGGGTGGTCACGCGTCGTGTCGAACCCGGCAGCGGCGTGCAGGCCGCTGCGGAAAATCATGCGCAGTGGCTGCGCTGGATCGATCGTCTTTGAAATATCTTTGGGAGAATCCGACGTGGCTCAGGAATTGAAGCAGTTCGAAAACAAGGTGGGGGTCGTGATGGGCGGCAGTCGCGGCATCGGGTTGGGCATCGCGGAGCGCTTTGCGAAGGAAGGCGCGAAGGTGTGCGTGACGGCCAACGAAAAGAGCGTGCATGACGCGGCTGCGCATCTGCGCGAAGCGGGTTTCGAAGCGCTCTCGGTGGAGATGGATGTCACCGACAAGGCGCAGGTGGTCGCGCTGTATGAGGAAGTCGCGAGCAAGCTCGGCGAAGTGGACGTGTCGGTGCAGAACGCGGGCGTCATCACCATCGCGAAACTTCCGGACCTGACCGAAGGCGAATGGGACAAGGTGATGGCCGTGAACACCAAAGGCGTGTTCCTGCGCTGTCAGAAAGCGGCCACGCGCATGCTGCGCGCGGGCAAGACGGGGCGGTTGATCAACACCGCATCCGGACAGGCGCGGCAAGGCTTCGTCTGTCTATACGCCGCACTATGCGGCGAGCAAGTTCGGAGTGCTCGGCATTACGCAGAGTCTCGCCAAGGAACTCGCATCGACCAGCATTACCGTGAGTGCATTTTGCCAGGGCATCGTCACGACCGACATGTGGTCGTATAACGACGAAGCGTGGGGCAAGCTGCTCGGCGATTACAAGCCGGGCGAACTGATGGCCGAGTGGGTCGCCAACATTCCGATGATGCGCGCGGGCAACGGCGGCGACGTGGCGGGTCTGGTGACCTTCCTCGCCTTCGACGACGCCGCTTACATCACCGGCCAGACCATCAACGTGGATAGCGGGATGTTCATGGCGTAAAGACGGTCACGGGCCTCGGGAAGAGGTCCGTCGTTCAGCCTTAGACCGCGAGCGCTGCCAGCTTGCTCACGGTATCCGCGCCCTTCAAGAGGAAGTGTTCCTTGAAGAAGCCGACATGCTCCGCTTCGCCATGAAAATGATGCGACGTGAGCACCGCCGAAAACACCGGCGTACCGGTTTCGAGTTGCACCTGCATCAACCACCAGCCCCGCCGCCACGATGCCCGCGTAGCGGCCGTTTTGTGCGAGCTTCTTGGCGTGCAGTGGAATTTCGAATGCGCCAGGCACTTCGAAGAGTTCGATGTCTTCGCGCGCATAGCCCTTCGCGAGCATCGCCTCGATAAACGAAGTCTTGCATTGATCGACGATATCGCGATGCCAGCAAGCCTGCACGAAGGCGATACGCGGACGATGAACCAGCGGCGGACACCGCCTGTGCTTCTTGAGAATTGAAAATGTTCATGGACTTCAGCCTGTTTGTGTGAACAGAGCGAAGCGAATGAATGCCGTCCCGTTCTCTTTCATCCGGACTGTACCGTCGGCCCCGGAATCCAACCGGGTCTGCTGACCTCGTTCGCCGACTTTTTGCATAGGTTGCATGAGCAGGCGATCGAGCGCTCGCGAGCTACATCTGTCGCACAAGCGAAGATGATTAAGATGATTACCGCCGGTGGGGAATTGCACCCCGCCCCGAGAACATGTTTTTCAAGGAGTTGAAAAACGGACTGTAACGTATCACGAATTGGCGAAATGTGTGCATTCTGCCAATATTCGCCGTGTAGTTTCCGCTGCCTTTATTGCGCGCTCGTGAAGAACGCCGCATCGCGCTGTTGCGTGACGCCGACGATCGTCATCTGGCCACTGATTACGGTGGCTTCGACCGACATCGACTTGCCGCCGTAGGAGCAGGTGCTGCCCGAGAAGGCCAGCGTGCCGTCGAGCAGATGCTTGCCCGTCGCGCGCGGCTTGAACGAGCCGGTGAACGTGCAGGCGCCCTGACCGCCCGTGGACGTGCCCTGCACCGCGCCATCCACGCCGATGGTGATGGACGAGACCGGCGTGATGCCCGAGCCGCTGGTCCACATGCGCGCGACGTCGGCGAGCGCGATCGGCGTGTCGTAGGTGGCGTTGTAGGTGCCGGTATAGCTTTGCGGACCGGATTCCTGCGTCTGGAGATAGAGGTTCGTGGTGGCGGTGAGCGCGCCCTTGGCGGTGAAGTTGCCGGACAGCGTGCCGGCGTTGTGAGCGTGCCGCCGCGGCTGATGCCGAGGGTAGCCTAGTCCGAAAATGCGCCGCCGGAGGCTGTCACGACGCCCTCGATTATCCACATACACGAACCGCCTTCCGTGAAGATGCTGTAGTACTGCCCGTTTTCTAGCACGATGGTTTCGGCCGACATCGAGTTGTCCGAGCTGACTGGGCCGAACCAGATGCCTTCGGCGATTGCCGTCGACGGCTTGGTTGTGCAGGTTTTATCGCCACCACCGCCGCCGCATGCGGCAACGAGAGTGGGCACGGCGAGCAGCATGAGCTTCGGAAGCAGTTTCATAGCGCTTGTACGTTATCTTCTGAGTGGGCACGGGCAGCCAGGGGCGGCATGCCGACAATCGCGATTAACGGAAGAGAGCTAACGTCAAGAGTAGTGTATGAGCCGCGTCGTGACGGTTGAATTCAAGCGGCCAGTTTCTGCTGAACCACTCGATCGTCTTGCCGCAGCTTCGCCGTCCTTGAAGGGG
>LFJI01000162.1 GCA_001235855.1 Candidatus Burkholderia brachyanthoides | reverse complement strand
CATGCATGCACCCTTAGGTTACGGCTGATGGAACAGCCGGTTTCTCTACCCCTGTTCTAGCAGGTGAAACAATCATCTATGCAACCCCACATCGCAACGCGTCGTTCAGCCGGTCCGCGATAAGGCTGTTGGCGCCGTTCATTTGCGAACGCGCCGACTTGCTTGATCTTTGACTGCAATCGCGACGCAGCTTGTCGGTGTCGTAGTCCTTGCCGCTCTGAATAGAGGACAATAGAGGACTCGAGATCGTCGAGCAATGAGCGCAGTTGATCGCTGGCCGAATCGACCGCGTCGCTCGCGCCCCGCACTGCGCGCTGGCCGATGTTGGCTGCGCCATTGATTTTGCTGTCAAGCGTTGAACGTGTGAACAATCCCATTTCCTTGCTCCTTTATTGACGTGCCGGAAAATGGTATGCGTCCGAGGTTTGTGCGAAGCGCGGCGATTGAGCGCGGCCGCATTGTGTCAGACGCTCATCGTGCCGAGCGTGTCGTGCCGACGCCTCCCTGCCTGCGACGGCGCCGCGCGAGCAGAATACACCCAGAATACACCGTGTGGAGCAAGGATCATTCCTCCACCATCGACACCAAATCGACCTCTCGTTCGTTTTGGGTATGACGGCGCATGGCGAGCGCCATCATCAGGCAGACGAACAGGCCGAACACGACGATGATCCATTGTACCGGTACCTTGGGCCGTGAGCAGCAGCGCGTAGGCACCGAGCATCGCTAGCACGGCGAGATTCTGATTGAAGTTCTGCACCGTGATTGGAATGTCCCGCCGACAGGAGCGTCGTGCTGCGATGCTGGAGAATCGCGTTCATCGGCACGACGAAGAAGCTCGACAACCCGCCGAGCGCGATCATCAGCGGATAGGCCATCAGGATGTACGCCGGCGCGAACAACGGCCCGATGTGCACGCCCGCGCCCTCGGGGAACAGGTCCTTGTTGTAGAACGCCATCGCCACCGACACCGCGCCGATCAGCACGCCCACCGGCAGCACACCTTGAGCGACTGGCGCAGCGCGATCCACGCGGAAGCTGCCGCCGTGCCCAGCGCGATGCCCACGCCGGTGATTCCCTGCAGCACCGCCGCCTTAGACAGCGACAGCCCGAGATTGGCATTGGCCCATTTGAGCACCAGTAGCTGCAGCGTCACGGCCGCGCCCCACAGGAGCGTCGTGACCCACAGCGCGATCTGCGCGAGCTTGTCCTTCCACAGCATGACGAAGCACTCGGAGAAGTCGCCGATGAGCTTGGTCGGCTCCTTCAGCTGGTTCGGATAGCGCGCGCCGGTATCGGGGATGAACACGTTGATGATGGCCGCCGCGTAGATCAGCATCATTGTGAACATGGCCGCGTGGGCCGCCGTGCTCACGAACGGCACGTGCGCCTGCTGCACCCAGCGACGACTTGGCTCACCAGCGCGCTGCCGATCACGGTGCCGATGATGGTCGAGCCAACCGTCGCGGATTCGAGCCACGCGTTCGCCGCGATCAGCTTCTGCGGCGGCAGCAGTTCGGTGAGGATGCCGTACTTCGCGGGCGAATAACCCGCCGCGCCGAGCCCGACAACGCCATACGCGATCATCGGATGCACGCCCGCGATCATGATCGCGCAGCCGGCGGCCTTGAGCGCATTGGAGACGAACATCACGTGGCGCTTTTGCTGCGCATCGGCGAATGCGCCGACGAAGGGCGCGAGCACGACATAGGCCACCGTGAAGAAGATCTGCAACAGTGCCGTCATCCACGGCGCGGAATGGACGACGGCGAGCATCGCGATCGAGGCGATCAGCAGCGCGCGTTGTCCGCCAGCGACGAAACAAACTGCGCGGCGATGATCGTATAGAAGCCTTTCTTCATGGAGACGGGCGCGACGGAGAGCGCGAACGAGCGCAGACGGCTTCCGGAAATCGATTGCTCTGTAGCGGAGCCCTGCAATCGGTGCAGGAAGAGAACGTGGGGCGCGAGCAGGCGCGCCCCACGCGACGTCGCGTTATTCGCCCGTCAGACGCGTGCGCGAATGCGGGTCGAGAATCTTGACCAGTTGCGCGTAGACCTTCGGATTGGCGGCGACGATCTCGTTCTGGAACAGGAAGTCCGATTTGCCCGTGTAGTTGCCGACGAGACCGCCCGCTTCGGTGACGATCAGGCTGCCCGCCGCCACGTCCCACGGATGGATGCCCTGCTCGAAGAAGCCGTCGAGCCGCCCGGCCGCGACATTGGCGAGATCGAGCGCGGCCGCGCCCGAACGGCGCAGACCCGCGCACGACAGCGTCATTTCGCTGAACAGGCGCATGTAGCCGTTGAGGCCTTGTCCGTCGCGGAACGGGAAGCCGGTGCCGATCAGCGCGTCCGAAAGGCGGTCGAGCTTGCCGACACGGATACGGCGCTCGTTCAGATACGCGCCGCGTCCGCGCGAGGCGGTGAAGAGGTCGTTGCGCGTCGGGTCATAGACGACCGCCTGCTGCACGATGCCGCGATGCGCGAGCGCGATCGACACGCAGTAATACTGAAAACCGTGGATGAAGTTCGTCGTGCCGTCGAGCGGATCGATGATCCACTGAGATTCCGACTCGCGATCCGTCTCGCCGGATTCTTCCGCGAGAATGGAGTGGTCGGGGTAGGCGGCGTGCAGCGTTTCGATGATGGAGGCTTCGGACGCCTTGTCGACTTCCGTCACGAAGTCGTTGTGCTGCTTCTTGCTGACCTGGATGCGGTCCAGATCGAGCGACGCGCGGTTGATGATCTGTCCGGCGCGGCGCGCGGCCTTGACAGCGATATTGAGCATCGGATGCATGAGCGAATTCCTTTGACCGCCCGGCGCGTTTCGCAAGCACGAACGCACGGACGGAAAAGTTGGCGACAACGACTAAGTCGACGAAAGACGAATCGGATAAGAGCGAGGCGCGTCGTGCACAGTGTGGCTGGTTGAAGCCCTTGTGGCGCGCGAAGGCGCCATTTTACCTGCAAATTGCCTGCGAACGCGCTAAACATGGTTGATGGCGCGTCGTCAGCGCGCGCGCCGTGTTAACATGTCGAGTTGATTCTTTTCGACCTCCTCTATTAGCATATTTCGCACCGTGGATTCCATCGACATCAACGAACCCGTTACAGCGCCCGCAGGCGGTTTCACTTCCACCCGTTTTATCCTCGTCGAGCCGAGTTATCCCGGTAACGTCGGCGCGGCGGCGCGCGCGCTCAAAACGATGGGTTTCGCGCGGCTCGTGCTCGTCGCGCCGCGCGTGGTCGATGTCAAGAATGAGCCGGAAGCGGTCGCGATGGCTTCCGGCGCCGACGATGTGCTGGCGTTGGCCCATGTCGTCGATACGCTCGCCGATGCGCTCGTCGGCGTGCGCTGGTCGGTCGCGCTCACCGCGCGCATGCGCGAATACGGCCCGCCGCAGATGCCGCCGCGGATGCCGCCGCGCGCACGAATTCGTGTGGCACGGCGATATCGCGCTGGTGTTCGGCAACGAGCGCACTGGTCTCTCGAACGCCGATGTCGAACGATACAGCACGCTCGCGCATATTCCGGCCAATCCCGCCTACAGTTCGCTCAATCTCGCGCAGGCCGTGCAGGTGCTCGCCTACGAATTGCGGATGGCGTTTCAGGGGCCCGCCTCCGAACTCACGCTGGTCGAATCGTCGGTGCAGCATGCGGTGCAGCATGCATCGAGCGATGAAATCGAGGGCATGTACGCGCATTTGCAGGAAACGCTCGTCGTGCTCGACTTTCTCGACCCCGGCAATCCGAAGAATCTCATGTCGCGCATGCGGCGGATGTTCGCGTGCACCGCTTTGGAGCGCGAGGAAGTGAATATCCCGCGCGCCATCGCCAAGCACATTCTGGCGCGCTCGAAGAAGGACTGAGCACACTTTCTCCGCATTGCCAGCGTGGGCATCAAGCAATGTCGGGCACACGCATCTTACAATCGGCGAAAAACGGCTCCAGCCGAGGCTCCAGCCGAGGCTCCAGCCGAATAAGCTTTGCATGGTGTGTGCATAAGCCAGGCTTCCGATCCCCGACTCGAGATTCCGCCATGTTCGACCGCCTTCGCGAAGACATCGCCGCCATCCGCGCGCGCGATCCCGCCGCCCGCAGCGGCCGGGAAGTGGTCACGTGTTATCCTGGCCTGCATGCGATCGTCATGCATCGTCTCGCGCACGCGTGCTGGAAACGGCGGCGGTGCTGGATCGCGAGCTGCATCTCGCAGTTCGCGCGCTTTCTGACCGGCATCGAGATCCATCCGGGCGCGACGCTTGGACGGCGCGTGTTCATCGATCACGGCATGGGCGTGGTGATCGGCGAGACGGCGGAGATCGGCGATGACTGCACCATCTATCAGGGTGTGACGCTCGGTGGCACGTCGCTCACGCGCGGCGCGAAGCGGCATCCGACGCTCGAGCGCGGCGTGATCGTCGGCGCGGGCGCGAAGGTGCTCGGCAACTTCACGGTCGGTGCCGACGCGAAGATCGGCTCGAACGCGGTGGTGGTGAAGCCGGTGCCCGCCGGCGGCACGGCGGTCGGCAATCCGGCGCGCATCGTCATGCCGGCGGTCGCCCGGGCGAAGGACACCAAGCGTGACGATGGCTGCTCCAAGCGCGACGATGGCTTCTGCGCCTATGGCATCACGCCGAACGCGGACGATCCGGTGTCGCTCGCGATTCACGGCCTGATCGATCACGCGTCCACGCAGACTCAGCGGATCGACGATATCGTCGCGGTGCTCGAGCGACTCGGCGCGCGGGTGGAAGCGCTGAACGGCATCGACGGCGCGGCGCTCGTGGATCTCAAGCGGCTGTGCGCGTCGATGGACGGCAAGACGGAAGAGGCCGCCGCGGCGGCGGGACGTTAAAGCGGCAACGCGCGAATGCCGGTTTCGTCGAGACACAGATAGCCGCCGCGCGGCGCGTCGATATCGAGTTCCCAGTCGGGCAACACCCAGCGCGTGCCGCCGTTCTCGCAATGCATCGCCGACCGGTGGGTATGGCCGTGCAGCATCGTATGCGTGCGGCTTTCGGCGAACAGCGCCGCCACGGCTTCGCGCGTCACATCGTATTTCGCCGACATGCCTTGCACGCGCGCGCCTTCGCTATTCGAGCGCATGCGCTGCCCGATATTCAGCCGCGTTCGCAACGGCAGCGCGAGAAACAATCGTTGCGCGACGCGATTGCGCGCGAAGCGCCTGAAGCGTTGATAACCGGGATCGGCCTTGCAAAGCGCATCGCCGTGCGCGAGCACGATGCACGTGCCGAACGCCGTCATCACATACGGGTCGGGCAGGAACATCGCGCCGGCCGCTTTCATGAAGCGTTTGCCGAGCAGGAAGTCGCGATTGCCGTGCATCACATACAAACCGATGCCGCGCTCGGACAGCGTGTGCATACGCTGCGCCATGCGACGCGCGAAGGTGGCGCGTTCGTCGGCGACGGAGGCATCGAGGATGTCGTCGCCGATCCAGAATTCGAACAGGTCGCCGAGAATGAAGACGGAGTCCGCCTCGTTCGCCGTAACCTCGATGAAATGCTCGAACGCCGCGACCGTGTGCGGGATCGCTTCGCCCAAATGCAGGTCGGAAATGAAAAACAGCGGGCGCGCGTGATTCGCGGCGCCCGCTGTCTCATGACCGGAAGACTGCGCAGCAGACTGCGGTTCGATCATGCGATGACGATCAGGCCACCACGGCCTTTCGATCACGACGTCGTCCACCGGCACATCCTGATGCATGCCCTTGGAACCGGTCTTTACACCCTTGATCTTCTCGACCACGTCCCATGCTCTCGACCACGCGGCCGAACACGGCGTAGCCCCAGCCTTGCGGCGTGGGCGACGAGTGGTTCAGGAAGTCGTTGTCCGACACGTTGATGAAGAACTGTGCGCTGACCGAATGCGGATCGCCGGTGCGTGCCATCGCGATGCTGCCGGTTTCATTCTTGAGGCCGTTGTTGGCTTCGTTTTCGATCGGCTTGTCGGTCGGCTTTTGCTTCATGCCCGGTTCGAAGCCGCCGCCCTGGATCATGAAGCCATTGATCACACGATGGAAAACCGTGTTGTTGTAGTGACCCTTCTTCACGTACTCGAGAAAGTTCGCGACGGTCTTGGGTGCTTTCTCGGCGTCGAGTTTGAGCTTAATGACGCCGTGCTTCGTATGCAGTTCGACCATGATGAGGTTCTCCGTGTGTTGATGGGCTGCGCTCGTGCCAGGCGCGCAGCCCGATGGTTCGATGATTACTGCACAACCACGCTGGCCGACTCGATGACGGTTGGCTTTTGCGGCACGTCCTGCATCGGGGCGCGCGTGGTGGTCGGACTCGCTTCGATCTTCTTCACGACATCCATGCCCGCGACGAGCTTGCCGAACACCACGTAGCCATTATCGTCCGGATTCGGATAGTCGAGAACTGCATTATTGATCGTATTGGTGAAGAACTGGGCCGTGGCCGAATTCGGGTCGCTGGTGCGCGCCATCGCGAGCGTGCCGGTGACGTTCTTCAGGCCGTTCTGGCTCTCAAGCGGAATCGGCGCGCGTGGGCTCTCGGCGAAGCTCGTGCTGTAGCCGTCGCCCTGAATCATGAAGCCGGGGATCACGCGATGGAAGATCGTGCCCGAGTACTGACCCGACTTCACATAGGCCAGAAAGTTCGCCACGGTCTTGGCGCTTTCTCGGGATACAGATCGACTTTGATGTCGCCCTGCGAGGTCTTGAAGAGGACGGTCGGATGCGCGGCCGGCGCCGGTTGCGGCTGGGCGAAGGCAGACGCGGTCGCGATCAGGGCGGCGCTCGACAGTGCCAACATCAGGAATTTCATGAAGGAACGGTCCTCGAGTGATGAATGCTTCGGGTGTGCGCCGTGAAAAGGTGGCGTTTTCTAGCGGGTGCAAACCCCGCCCGACTAGCCCGACTAATGTGCAGGCCGTAACCTATCAACTCCGATTCGAGTTCAGAAGCTGCAGATGGCGT
>LFJI01000161.1 GCA_001235855.1 Candidatus Burkholderia brachyanthoides | reverse complement strand
CGGTGAAAGTCGCATGTTGCGTTCTTCGGGGGCCCCGCTGCCGTAAGGCAGTGGGTGGGGCTACTCACTACCACGACCGCATCAAGCTCAAATTGAAAGGACTGAGTCCCGTGATGTACAGGACCCAGTCCTCAGCGGCCTAGCCGAATAATTGTCCAACTTTGCGGGGTCAGATCATTGCGCGCGGTTCTTTCTTTTTCGAGGCTGACGGCCTTACTGAATGCCCTGACTCGACAGGAAGTCCTCGTAATGCCCGCCGAAGTCACGCAGCGTGCCATCGGTCTTCACTTCGATGATGCGATCCGCCAGCCCGCTCACGAACTCGCGGTCGTGCGACACGAAGATCAGCGTGCCTTCGAACTTCTCCAGCGCGATCTGCAGCGATTCGATCGACTCCATGTCCATGTGGTTGGTCGGCTCGTCCATCAGCAGCACATTGTGGCGGCCGAGCATGAGCTTGCCCCAGATCATGCGGCCCTTCTCACCGCCCGACAGCACTTTCACGTTCTTCTTGATGTCGTCTGCATTGAACAGCAGACGGCCGAGCGTGCCGCGCATCATCTGCTCGTCGTCGCCTTCCTTGCGATACTGGTCGATCCAGTCCGTCAGCGTTTCGTCCTTCAGAAACTCTTCGTACGTGTCCTGCGGCATATAGCCGACGTTGGCGTTCTCCGCCCACTTCACGTTGCCGTGATCGAGTTCCAGCGAGCCGCGTAGCGCCTTGAGCAGCGTCGATTTGCCCACGCCGTTCTCGCCGATGATCGCGATACGCTCGCCCGGCTGCACGCTCAGATTGAAGTTCTGGAAGATCGTGCGCTCGTACTTCTTGGTCATGTCTTCGGCGACGACCGCGACGATGTTATGCAGCTTCTTTTCGAACTCGAAGCGGATGAAGGGGTTCTGACGCGACGACGGCTTGAATTCCTCGATCTTGATCTTGTCTTTCATTTTGAGACGGCTGGTGGCCTGACGCGCCTTCGACTTGTTGGCCGAAAAGCGGCGCACGAAATCCTGCAGATCGGCCACGCGCTCCTTGGCTTTCTGGTTGGCGGCCTGCTGACGCTCGCGCGCCTGCGTGGACGCGAGCATGTAGTCGTCGTAGTTGCCCGGCCACACCTTCAGCGTGCCGTAATCCATGTCCGCCATGTGCGTGCAGACCTGGTTCAGGAAGTGCCGGTCGTGGGAAATGATGATCATCGTCGAGTTGTACTGGTTGAGCACGTCTTCCAGCCAACGGATCGAGTTGATGTCGAGGTTGTTGGTCGGCTCGTCCAGCAGCAGCACGTCCGGCTTGGAGAACAGCGCCTGCGCCAGCAGCACGCGCAGCTTCCATCCCGGCGCCACGTTGCTCATCGGCCCGTTGTGATCGGCGATATTGATGCCAATGCCCAGCAGCAGTTCGCCCGCGCGCGCTTCGGCCGTGTAGCCGTCGTATTCGGCGAACTTGGCTTCGAGGTCGGCGGCGCGCATGTAGTCGTTATCCGTCGCGTCGGGATTCGCATAGATCGCGTCGCGTTCTGTCATGGTGGCCCACATTTCGGTGTGGCCCATTATCACGACGTCGAGCACGCGCATGTCTTCGTACGCGAACTGGTCCTGACGCAGCTTGCCCAGACGGACATTCGGCTCGAGCATCACTTTGCCCGAGGACGGCTCCAGGTCGCCGCCCAAAATCTTCATGAAGGTCGACTTGCCGCAGCCGTTGGCGCCGATCAGGCCATAGCGGTTGCCTTCGCCGAACTTGACCGAGATGTTCTCGAAAAGGGGCTTGGGCCCGAATTGCATGGTGATATTGGCGGTAGACAGCACGGCGCGTCCTTTTGAAGGGGGATACGACTAAAAAATATTAAATTTTAGCAGCTTTTAGCGGCCTTTTGAGCCACCTCGGGATTTGCGTTGGGCAATCGGGCCGCGACGCGGGCGTTTATGCGTTTAAGGTAACCGAACGAAAAACGACGGGGCGCGTGTTTCAGTACTCGGCAGCTATCAGATCCGCTTGGCGATATACGCCTTCACCACGCCCGCGTCCGCTGGGACGATATCGAACCTTTGTGGCAGTTTTTCAAGTTCGGCGAACGCGGCCGGACGCTCCGGCTCGCGATTCAATGCCTCGCGGATGGTCTCGCCGAATTTGATCGGCTGCGCGGTTTCGAGCACGATCATCGGAACGCCGGGTTTCAGGTGTTCGCGCGCGACCTTCACGCCGTCGGCGGTATGGGTGTCGATCATCGTGTCGTAGTGCTCGAACACGTCGCGAATCGTCTTCACGCGGTCGTCGTGCCCGCTCCTGCCGGACACGAAACCGAATTCCTTCACCCGCGCGAAATCGCCGCTCGCGTTGAGGTCGAAACCGCCCTTCTCCTCGACGTCGCGAAACAATTGCAGCACGCGCGCCGGATCGCGGCCGAGCAGGTCGTACACGAAGCGCTCGAAGTTCGACGCCTTCGAAATATCCATGCTCGGACTGGTCGTGTGATACGTCTCCGCCGCCCCGCGCACGCGGTACACGCCGGTCCGGAAGAACTCGTCGAGCACGTCGTTCTCGTTGGTCGCGACCACGAGCTGATCGATCGGTAGACCCATCATGCGCGCGATATGCCCCGCGCACACATTGCCGAAGTTGCCCGACGGCACCGTGAACGACACACGCTCGTCGTTGCGCTTCGTCGCGGCGAAATAGCCCTTGAAGTAGTACACGACCTGCGCGACCACACGCGCCCAGTTGATCGAATTGACCGTGCCGATCTTCTGCGCCGCCTTGTAGGCGTGATCGTTCGACACCGCCTTCACGACGTCCTGGCAGTTGTCGAAATTGCCTTTGACCGCCAGATTGAAGATGTTCGGATCTTGCAGCGAGAACATCTGCGCGGTCTGGAACGAGCTCATTTTCCGGTGCGGCGACAGCATGAACACGCGCACGCCGGTCTTGCGGCGCATCGCGTATTCGGCGGCGCTGCCGGTGTCGCCCGAGGTCGCGCCGAGGATGTTCAGCGTCTCGCCGTACTTGGCGAGCGTGTATTCGAACAGGTTGCCGAGCAGTTGCATCGCCATGTCCTTGAAGGCGAGCGTCGGGCCGTTCGACAGTTCCAGCAGCGACAGCGGCGCGCCGTTCTCGACGCCTAGCGTCTTGAGCGGCGTGATCTGCGACGCGCTTTCCTCGTAGCGCACGTTGCTGTACACCTGCGCCGTGTAGGTCTTGCGCGTCAGCGAGCGAAGGTCTTCGGCGGGAATGTCGTCGCTGAACTTGGACAGTACCTCGAACGCGAGGTCCGCGTAAGAGAACGTGCGCCAGCGCGTGAGTTCATCGGCGGATACGCGCGGATACTGCGCTGGCAGATACAGCCCACTATCCTTCGCGAGACCGCCGAGCAGGATGTCGGAGAACGTATGGCGCTCGTTCGAGCCGGCGCCGCGCGTCGAGATGTAATTCATGTCGCTTACCTAATCCTAAGTTAGTTCAGTGAAGCCATGCGCAGCTTCGTCACCTTGGAGACCAGCGTGGAGAGCGCTTCGATCTCGGCGATTGCCGCGTTCGCGTTCTTTTCCACCGTCTCGTGCGTGATGAGGATGATGTCCGTTTCGCCTTTCTGGCCGCCGTCCACCTGTTCCGATTCCTTCTGCAGCAGCGCGTCGATGGAGATGCCCTTCGCGGCTAGAATGCGCGTGATGTCGGCGAGCACGCCCGTCACGTCGGCGACGCGCAGACGCAGGTAGTAGCCGCTCGCCACTTCGTCGATCGGCAGGATCGGCGTGTTCGACAGCGAATCCGGCTGAAAGGCCAGATGCGGCACGCGATGCTCCGGATCGGCCGTATGCAGACGCGTGACATCGACGAGATCGGCGACGACCGCCGACGCCGTCGGCTCCGCGCCCGCGCCCTTGCCGTAGTACAGCGTGGTGCCGACCGCGTCGCCGTGCACGACCACGGCGTTCATCGCGCCTTCCACATTGGCGAGCAGACGCTTTTCCGGCACCAGCGTCGGATGCGTGCGCAACTCGATGCCCTGCTCCGTGCGCCGCGTGATGCCGAGCAGCTTGATGCGGTAGCCCAGGTCTTCTGCGTACTTGATATCGACGGCCGCCAGCTTATTGATGCCTTCGACATACGCGCGATCGAACTGCACCGGCACGCCGAACGCGATCGCGCTCATGATCGTAACCTTGTGGGCAGCGTCCACGCCCTCGATATCGAAGGTCGGATCGGCTTCCGCGTAACCCAGTTCCTGCGCGACCTTGAGCGCGGTCGCGAAGTCGAGACCGCGGTCGCGCATCTCCGAAAGAATGTAGTTGGTCGTGCCGTTGATGATGCCCGCGATGTACTCGATACGGTTCGCTGTCAGCCCTTCGCGCAGTGCCTTGATGATGGGAATGCCGCCCGCCACCGCCGCTTCGAACGCGACCATCACGCCCTTGGCGAGCGCCGCCTGGAAAATCTCCGTGCCGTGCACCGCGAGCAGCGCTTTGTTGGCCGTCACGACATGCTTGCCATTCGTAATTGCGCGCAAGACGAGGTCGCGCGCCAGGCCCGTGCCGCCGATCATCTCGCACACGATGTCGATGGAAGGATCGTCGACGACCGCGCCGAAGTCGTCCGTCACCGCGATGCCTGCGTCCTTCGCGGCCTGCGCCTTCAACGGCGTGCGCACCGCGACCCGCGAAATTTCGATGCCGCGGCCTGCGCGCCGTTTGATTTCTTCCTGGTTGCGGCGCAGAACCGTGAAGGCGCCGCTGCCAACCGTGCCGAAGCCCAAGAGTCCTACTTTGATCGGTTCCATGCAGCGTGCTTCTATAAAAGGATAATTAAGCGGAGTGTCGGTTGCGATAGCCGTCGAGGAAGCGCGCGATGCGATTGATCGAATCGGCGAGATCGTCGAGGTTGGGCAGGAAGACCACGCGGAAGTGGTCCGGCGTCGGCCAGTTGAAGCCGGTGCCCTGCACAAGCAGCGTGCGTTCTTCGAGCAGCAGGTCGGTGATGAACTGCTGGTCGTCCTGGATCGGATAGATCTTCGGATCGAGCTTCGGGAACATGTAGAGCGCGGCCTGCGGCTTCACGCACGACACGCCAGGAATGGCGGTGAGCATGTCGTAGGCGAGTTCGCGCTGCTTGTAGAGGCGTCCGCCCGGCACGATCAGGTCGTTGATGCTCTGATACCCGCCGAGCGCCGTCTGAATGGCGTACTGGCCGGGCACGTTCGGGCACAGGCGCATGGACGCGAGAATGCCGAGGCCTTCGAGATAGTCCTTCGCGCGGCGGCGGTTCTCTTCGATGAGACCGGAAATGGCCATCCAGCCCGCGCGATAGCCGCACGAGCGGTAGCTCTTGGACAAGCTGTTGAAGGTGACGGTGAGCACATCTTCCGAGAGCGCGGCCATCGACGTGTGCTCTTTTCCGTCGTAGACGATCTTGTCGTACACTTCGTCGGCGAAAATGATCAGGCCGTGCCGGCGCGCGATCGCGATTAGCTCGCGCAGCAGTTCGTCCGAGTACAGCGCGCCGGTCGGGTTGTTCGGGTTGATGACCACGAGCGCCTTGGTGCTCGGCGTGATCTTCGCGCGGATGTCGTCGAGGTCGGGCATCCAGCCGTTGCTCTCGTCGCACATGTAATGCATCGGCGTGCCGGTCGACAAGCTCACGGCGGCGGTCCACAGCGGGTAATCCGGCGCGGGCAGCAGCACTTCGTCGCCGTCGTTATGCAGCGCCTGCATGGCCATGACTATCAGTTCCGACGCGCCATTGCCGATGAAAATGTCGTCCAGTTCCACGCCCGCGACGCCCTTCTCCTGCGTGTAATGCATGATCGCCTTGCGCGCGGCGAACACGCCCTTCGAATCCGAATAGCCCGACGAGCCCGGCAGATTGCGGATCATGTCCTGAATGATCTCGTCCGGGGCCTCGAAACCGAACGCCGCCAGATTGCCGATATTGAGCTTGATGATGCGATGGCCTTCTTCCTCGAGGCGCTTCGCGTGCTCGAGCACGGGTCCGCGAATGTCGTAGCAGACGTTTTGCAGCTTGTTGGATTTGAGAATCGGTTTCACGGCTGGCTCTGGAGATGGCGACAGAAGAAATGCGTTGTTCGAATTCGGATGAAGCGGGTGCTCGATGCGGGCACCGGCATGGCAGCCCGGCTGCGATCGCCGCGCGCCGCCCGAAAATATCGGCGAAAGGCGCCGAAGAGGCAAAATGGATTGCGGCAGGAAGGCGCGGGTTGCGGCGCCCGAGGCGTGGCGGAATCGGCCGGCCCCGCGCGGGACACCGCGCCAGGTAAGGCTCGGACGTTGCGGACCAGTTTTGCGTGCGAGGCGGCTCGTGGCGGCGCGCGGGCGCAATATCGGTTCGAGCCGTGCCCTGCAAGCCCGTTGACCGAAAAGTTATAATTTACTGATTATGTCCCGGCTCCGCAATGCACCAAAGGATGGCGCGGGACGGCGCGCGCAGTATCGGACGGCATGTGCGCGCCGCGTGTCACGCCGGGTTTGCCCCTTCCCTCCGGATCACCGTTTTGAAACTCCATCAAGAATCCAATAACGCGCTCAATACGATCACGAGCTACGGAGACGGCTTCGTGGCGATCAATCTGGAACGGCACGAAGGCAGCGTGATCGTCATGCCCGAGACGCTCGAGGCGTGGCCGGTGTCGTCGTTCGAGGCGCTCACGCCCGAAAACTTCGACGCGCTCGTCAAGGCTGGGCCCGAAGTGGTAATTTTCGGCAGCGGCTTGAAACTGCGCTTTCCGCATCCGCGGCTCACGGCGGATCTGGCGAAACATCGCATCGGCGTCGAGACGATGGACTTCGGCGCGGCGTGCCGCACCTATAACATTCTGATGTCCGAGGGACGGCGGATCGCGGCGGCGCTTCTGATCGAGGACTGACGTGACGCCAGGCGCGGC
Organism: Candidatus Burkholderia brachyanthoides; assembly: GCA_001235855.1. Taxonomy (GTDB): domain Bacteria; phylum Pseudomonadota; class Gammaproteobacteria; order Burkholderiales; family Burkholderiaceae; genus Caballeronia; species Caballeronia brachyanthoides. The sequence continues at coordinate 75 of LFJI01000161.1, read as the reverse complement.
ACCGCGCGTCACCAGTAAGTCCCTAGGGTCTGTTTTCATTCGATGAAATGTGTTTACATCTTGTCTTTTGCATGA
>LFJI01000160.1 GCA_001235855.1 Candidatus Burkholderia brachyanthoides | reverse complement strand
ACGCCCTTGCGTTTCACTAGTCCTTCACCACCATCAGGTTGGACAGGGGACTTGCCCCCCCGAGCTGTTGAGCATGCTCGGCACACAAAAGAAAGCGCCGTAGCGGCGCTTTCCGTTACTTCAGAACAATGCGCGATGCATGGAAGGGTAGCAAGTGTGCCTCACAACGCGTCCCAAAACAAGCCCCTTACCCGCTCTCAGTTCCCTTCCAGGAACGACTTGAGCTTGTCCGAGCGGCTCGGGTGACGCAGCTTGCGCAACGCCTTCGCCTCGATCTGGCGAATCCGCTCACGCGTGACGTCGAACTGCTTGCCTACTTCCTCGAGCGTGTGATCCGTGCTCATCTCGATACCGAAACGCATCCGCAGCACCTTCGCCTCGCGCGGCGTCAGCGAGTCGAGCACGTCCTTCACGACATCGCGCATCGATGCATGCAACGCGGCATCCGATGGCGCCACCGTGTTCGTATCCTCGATGAAATCGCCCAAATGCGAGTCGTCGTCGTCGCCGATCGGCGTCTCCATGGAAATCGGCTCTTTCGCGATCTTCATGATCTTGCGGATCTTGTCCTCCGGCATCTCCATCTTCTCGGCCAGCGTCGCCGGGTCCGGCTCGAGGCCGGTTTCCTGCAGAATCTGCCGCGAAATACGGTTCATCTTGTTGATCGTCTCGATCATGTGAACCGGAATCCGGATGGTGCGCGCCTGGTCCGCGATCGACCGCGTGATGGCCTGACGAATCCACCACGTGGCATACGTCGAAAACTTGTAGCCGCGGCGATATTCGAACTTGTCCACCGCCTTCATCAGGCCGATATTGCCTTCCTGAATCAGGTCGAGGAACTGCAAGCCGCGATTGGTGTACTTCTTCGCGATAGAAATGACCAGACGCAGATTCGCCTCGGTCATCTCGCGCTTGGCTTGACGCGCCTTCAGTTCGCCCGCCGCCATCTGACGGTTGGTTTCCTTCAAGTCCTTGAGCGGCAACACGACGCGCGCCTGCAAGTCCAGCAGACGCTGCTGCTGCTCACGAATCGCCGGAATATTGCGCTCCAGCACGGCGCTGTACTCATGCCCCTCTCCGACCACCTTGTCCGACCACTCGAGGTCCGTCTCGTTGCCTGGAAAGTGCGCGATGAACTCGGCGCGCGGCATGCCGCATTTGTCGACGACCGTGTGCAGAATCTGGCGCTCGACCTGACGCACTTCATCCACCTGCGCGCGCAGCGTGTCGCATAGACGCTCGACGGTACGCGCCGTGAAGCGGATGTTCATCAGCTCGGTCTGAATGGCTTCCTGCGCCTTCAGATACGCCTTCGACTTGTAGCCTTCCTTCTCGTAGGCACGGCGCATCTTGTCGAACCACTCGCTGACGAGCGCGAACTTCTCGAGCGACTGGAGCTTGAGGGCTTCGAGTTGCGCGGCGTTCGCGCTTGCCTGCGCGCTGCCGTCGTCCTCTTCTTCCTCTTCCTCGTCGTTCTCTTCGTCCGATTCCTCATCTTCCGATTCGATCGCCTCCGCTTCCTGCTCGGAGAAACCGTCGGTGTCTTCGGCGTTCGGGTCGATCAGGCCGTCCACGAGTTCGTCGACGCGCGTCTCGTCGTTCTGCACGCGCTCGGCCATCGCGAGGATATCGGCGATGGTCGTCGGGCACGCGGAGATTGCCATGACCATGTGCTTCAGGCCGTCTTCGATGCGCTTGGCAATCTCGATTTCGCCCTCGCGCGTCAGCAGTTCGACCGTGCCCATCTCACGCATGTACATGCGGACCGGGTCGGTCGTGCGGCCGAATTCGGAATCGACGGTCGAGAGCGCGACTTCGGCTTCTTCCTCGACTTCATCGTCCGAGGAGGCGTTGGGCGCGTTGTCGTTCAGCAGCAGCGTTTCGGCATCGGGCGCTTGCTCGTACACCGCAACGCCCATGTTGTTGAACGTGCTGATGATGCCTTCGATCGCCTCGGTTTCCGTAAAGTTGTCCGGAAGGTGATCGTTGATCTCACCGTACGTGAGAAAGCCGCGTTCCTTGCCAAGCTTGATGAGCGCGCGCAGCTTGCCGCGCCTCTCTTCGAGTTCCTCGACGGTGCCGGGCGCGCTTGACGAGAACGCGTCCTTCAGAAGCGCTTTTTCCTTCGCGCGGCGATCGCGAGCCCTGGCCTTCTCGATCTTCGCCGCAGGCACGGCCGCGGCAGCAGTGGACTCACCGTTTTGCGTTGCGTCGTCTTCGACGGATACATCGTTCAGCTTTTTCGTCATGGAGTTCGCCATACAGGCTTTAGTCTCGACTCGCGGCTGCTGGACAACAGCCGATTGAATCGTGAATACCAAATCGCGCACGCTGCTTCGTCCTTCGTGCCCTGCCCGGGGCACCATCTCGAACCCGCCCGAACCGCCTTGTCGCGATCCGCGCCCGTGTCCTCAATAGCAGCCGCTTCCCTTGCGCCCGTCTGTTCGTCGGCGTGCTTTTCTGTCTGTTTTCTGTCCGCTCCATGACACATCACGTGTCAAACCGAACAGCCGATTCAGCCAGCGCCCTGCTTCCGTACCGCTCCATCTTTCAGGTCATCGCATTCGAACATCCACCGCCGCGAAGACCGTCCAACCCTCCATCACCCAGCCTTTAAACCAACTTTTATCTAACCTGCCAACCACCCGCGAGCATCCTTGCCACCCTACTTTTCTCAAAAAAGAGACGCTCGACGCCGCAAATAGTTGACAAAAAGCAACCAGTATTTAACTAAAAAATTATAGCATTTCAACGCACGACGCCATGGCTCGCCGCCTGGCCCGCCTTGATCTGCGCAACTTTCGTCGACAGATCGGAAAACTCGGCCATTTCCTCCGGCGACAGGCTTGCCTGCCGCGCCAACTGGTCCAGGCGCGCGCGATAACTGTCGTGACGCAATTTCAGCACCGTCGCCTGCAATTCTTCGGCGAGCAACCGCTTTTGCTCATCGACGCGTTCCGCCGCGCCTTCGTCCGAGGGATCGCGCATCAGCAAATCTCGAGCGTTTTCATCATAGGCGAGAATTTCCTGAAATATGTCTTCGTATGTAGGCGCATTTGCTGTGTTTCTCAAGATATCGGAGAACATCTGAAACTCGGCGGCGGTGCCTAGCGCACGCGCATGCGCGATGACCTCGCCGAACAACTCGCCATGCTCCGTCATCGTGACGAGCGCGCGTTCGCTTTCCTGATCGAGCGATACCCCGATGCCCGGATACATCACCAGATTGCGCAGCGCGCGCTGCTCCTGCCCTGTGACACGGCGGCGTTCGCTCTTGGACATCGACTCGCGCGCCACCGCCGCCGCGCGCGAGTCGATGTCGCACAGCGCCGCGATCTCGGTAAAAGGCGTGTCGAGGCGGTCCGCGAGCATGTGCAGAATCTGCACGCGTAGTGCGTTGGCGGGCAGCGCCTGCAGCAACGGTTTCGCATCGAACAATGCTTTCGCGCGCCCTTCCGGCTGATCCAGTTGCTTGTCGTTCAGTACTTCGTTGAGCAGAAACTGCGAGAGCGGCATCGCGCGATCCACCTGCTCGCCGAATCCGTCCGTGCCGAATTCGCGGATATAGCTGTCCGGATCGTGCTCTTTCGGCAAAAACAGAAACTTCACCGCGCGATTGTCGGCAGCGTGCGGCAGTGCCGCCTCTAGCGCGCGGCGCGCGGCGCGGCGTCCGGCGGAATCGCCGTCGAAGCTGAACACCACTGTATCCGTCTGACGAAACAGCTTTTGCACGTGGATCGGCGTGCACGCGGTGCCGAGGGTCGCAACGGCATTCGCGAAACCCAGTTGCGCGAGCGCGACCACATCCATGTAGCCTTCGACGACCAGCGCGTAGCCCAGTTCACGAATGGCAAGACGCGCCTCGAAAAGCCCGTATAGCTCGCTGCCCTTACTAAAAAGCGGCGTTTCCGGAGAATTCAGGTACTTCGGTTCGCCGCTGTCGAGCACGCGTCCACCGAAGCCGATCACGTTGCCCTTCACATTGCGGATCGGGAACATGACACGTTCGCGAAAGCGGTCGTAGCGGCGCGCCTGACCTTGCGCATCGGTTTTCTCACTGACGATCACGAGACCCGACCCCACAAGATTCTCATTGTGGTAATCGGGGAAGGCGGTTTCGAGGTTCTGCCAGCCATCCGGCGCGTAGCCCAGCCCGAAGCGCTGCGCGATTTCGCCGGTGAGCCCGCGCTTCTTCAAATACGCGATGGCGTTCGGCGTGCCACGCAACTGCTTGCGGTAGAAGTCGCTCGCCGTCTGTATGACGTCCGTGAGCGCGACGCTCACGGCCTTGCTCGGTGCAAACTCGCCGCTTCCGCCGCCAACACCACCACCGCCGCGGAAATTCGGCGATGGCTCCTGCGGCACCGTCAGCCCCGCGCCCTGCGCAAGATCCTGAACGGCCTCGGGAAACGTGAGCCCGGTGAGCTCCATGAGAAAGCCGATCGCGGTACCGTGGGCGCCGCAACCGAAGCAGTGATAGAACTGCTTCGTCGGGCTGACCGTGAAAGACGGGCTTTTCTCGTTATGGAATGGGCACAGGCCTATGAAATTCGCGCCGCCCTTCTTCAACTGGACGTAGCGGCCCACCACGTCGACGATATCGACGCGGTTGATCAGGTCTTGCAGAAATGCGTGCGGGATCACCGGATGGACGCGGCTCGTGTGATTCGGGAATTACTTGGACAGCGCCGCTTTCACCTGCATCGACACGGCGGTCATGTCTGCCTTGCCCGCGAGCTTGGGTTTCAGCACGCCCATCACCTTGCCCATGTCCTGGGGACCTGCGGCGCCCGTCGCGGCGACGGCGGCCTGTACTTCGGCGGCGATCGCATCGGCGGAAAGCTGTTCGGGCATGTACCCCGACAACACCGCGAGTTCCGACTGTTCCTTTTCGACCAAATCGTCGCGGCCAGCGGCCTGGAACTGGCTGATCGAATCCTTGCGCTGCTTGATCATCTTGTCAACGACGGCGGTGACGCCCGCATCGTCGAGCGTGACGCGATCGTCGACTTTACACTGCTTGATTGCCGCGAGCAGCAGGCGAATCGTGCCGAGGCGTGCCGAGGCGCTCGGTTTCGCGCGCGCATGGCAGTCTTCATATCGTTGCTGATCTGGTCCTTGAGGCTCATCGTTCACCCGGTGCTGTTGCGAAAGTTGAATTCCGGCTGGTGATTCCCCGAGGCGCCGCGAATGCGAAATCCCGCCTGGGAGTTGCCTCAAGCGGGAGATCGAACTGGACTTTCGGGAAACCGGCGATGCATTGCCGCCGTGACGCCAGCCAAAAACGGAGGAAGGGAAGCCTCCGATTGACGAAGCCTCCGATTGACCGCCTAAGCTAAGTATAGCAAACGGGTCAGCGTTTCGAGATCGGTGGAACGCCTGCCCGCGCGGGGTTTTCAAGCGGTCGCGCTCGCGCGGGCGAATTCGGTGGCGGCCTTGCCGGCGGCCACACCCACTGGAAGTTGTAGCCGCCGAGCCAGCCCGTGACATCGACTGTTTCGCCGACGAAAATACGACTTGAGCAGCGCGAGAAAATCGCGCGGCGTGTAGCGCGCGAGCGCCGAGCGGCAGAAATGCGGATTCGCCGACAGAAAGTTCGCCGGTTGCGTGTTGATATTGGTGAAGTTGCAGCGGCCGCCGCCCGAGATGCGGATTTTTTCGGCGAGACGCTCGGCGTGGTCGATGAGCACGACGCGTCGCCCGGATTGCGCGGCGACACTCGCGCACATCATGCCTGCCGCGCCCGCGCCGATGACGGCGATATCTCGAAAGATTCCATGGCGCGCATTTTACCCGCGCGGACGTGGTGACTCGAAGGGGTGGCGCGAAACGCACCGATGCTACCGCTACTATACTTTTTTGTTCCCTCTGAGGCGTCGAATCCGACTCACACCACCATGCTAGTCCTAGGCATCGAAAGCTCCTGCGACGAAACCGGCCTCGCGCTCTACGACAGCGAGCGCGGCCTGCTTTCGCACGCCCTTCACTCGCAGATCGCGATGCATCGCGAATACAACGGCGTCGTGCCCGAGCTAGCCTCGCGCGATCACATCCGGCGCGCGCTGCCGCTGCTCGAACAGGTCATGGGCGAAGCGAAGGTCGAGCGCAGCGAGATCGACGCCATCGCGTTCACGCAGGGTCCGGGGCTCGCGGGTGCGCTGCTGGTGGGCGCGAGCATCGCCAATTCGCTGGCGATGGCGTGGGATAAGCCGACCGTCGGCATTCACCATCTCGAAGGGCATCTGCTGTCGCCGCTGCTGGTCGATGCGCCGCCGCCGTTTCCGTTCGTGGCGCTGCTGGTGTCGGGCGGACACACGCAGCTGATGCGCGTGACCGATGTCGGCGTCTACGAAACCCTCGGCGAAACGCTCGACGACGCCGCCGGCGAAGCCTTCGACAAGACCGCAAAACTGCTGGGACTGGGCTATCCGGGCGGCCCGGAAGTGTCGCGGCTTGCGGAGTTCGGCACGCCGGGCGCGGTGTCGCTGCCGCGTCCGATGCTGCATTCGGGCGATCTCGATTTCAGTTTCAGCGGTCTCAAGACGGCGGTACTGACGCACGCCCGCAAGCTCGGCGCGAACGTTTGCGAGCAGGCCAAGGCGGATCTCGCGCGCGGTTTCGTCGATGCGGCCGTGGACGTGCTGGTCGCCAAATCGCTTGCCGCGCTGAAGCAGACGGGACTGAAGCGGATCGTCGTCGCGGGCGGCGTAGGCGCGAACCGGCAATTGCGCGAGGCGCTGTCAGCGGCGGCCAAGAAGCGCCGTTTCGAAGTGCATTACCCTGATCTCTCGCTCTGCACCGATAACGGCGCGATGATCGCGCTTGCGGGCGCGCTGCGTCTCGCGCGCTGGCCCGATCAGGCCGCGCGCGACTACGCGTTCACCGTGAAGCCGCGCTGGGATCTGACTTCGCTCGCGCGCGTCTGACCTTTACTGCGGCTGTATAGACCGGAGAGATGGGTAACACCTGTTCCAGGACAGGGGTAACACTT
>LFJI01000016.1 GCA_001235855.1 Candidatus Burkholderia brachyanthoides | reverse complement strand
CGGCCGTGCATACACATACCACCTACGGGCGCGCATTCGCCACCGCGCGCGCATGGCTGCTCGCGCCGATCAATCAGGAAGCGTGTCTGTTCTACGAGAACCATGTCGTGTTTCGCGGCGATATCGTCGTGCTGGCGACCGACGAAGGCGCGTACATCGCGCAAACGATGGGCGAGTGCAAGGCCGCGATCCTCCTGAATCACGGCTTGCTGACGGTGAGATCGAGCGTGGATTCAGCGGTGTATCGCTTCATCGCGATGGAGCGGTGCGCTTAGGTGCAATTGCTCGCCGAGGCCGCCGGTCCGCTGGAGCCGCTCAGCGCCGAGGAAGCGCGCGACGCGCAGGCATCTGGCGTCGGACTACGTGGCGTGGCTGGGCTTTCATAGCCTGTATTTGCAGATGCTGCGCGAACATCGCGATCTGAACGACTACGCGCGCTCGCTGGACGCGTGATCGTCCCGTTCCCAGTCGATGCGCTCGAAGATCGCCCTGAGCTTGTCGCCGCGCGCGCGCGATTCAACATGGACGCATGCGCGACATGCCCCGCGAGCGACGCGCGAAAGTCGCGGTGACCGTCGCGATTCTGCGACGCCGGACCATGCCGCACGCAACTGGTGAGCGTGTCGAAGCGCTCACGCGAAAGATTCGGATGACGGTTGATGACGACGCCCGCGAGCCGCTGCCGTGTGCCGCGACGCATAACGCGCGTCTTGCGCGGCTGCACGCTGAAGCCCTCTTCCAACGCGATGGCGGCAGATCGCGCCCGCCTGCGACCACGAACCCGCGTGTGCGGGACGGCTCGCGAGCCAGAAAAAGCCTTTCGAGCGGACGACACCGGGCCACTCGCTGTTGATCAAGTCCCAGAAGCGCTGCGGATGCATCGGCCAGCGCACGCGCCACGCGAAACTGCTGATGCCGTACTCCTGCGTCTCCGGCGTGTGTTCGCCGCGCATCTCGCGCAGCCATCCCGGCGCTTCGGACGCCGCTTCGAAGTCGAAGAGTCCGGTATTCAGCACGCGGTCGAGCGGCACGCAGCCGAACGCCGACACTTCGATGCGCGCGGATTGAGGCCGCGCAGAATTGCGTGCAGGGCGTGCAGGCGCTCGCGTTCGCTTGCATCGATGAGGTCGGTCTTGTTGAGCACGATCACATCGCAAAATTCGACCTGTTCGATAAGCAGATCCACGATGGTCCAGTGATCCTCCTCGCCGAGCGATTCCCCGCGCGACTGTAGGCTTTCCTGCGAACTGTAATCGCGCAGGAAGTTGAAGCCGTCGACGACGGTGACCATGGTGTCGAGGCGCGCGACGTCGGACAGGCTCTGGCCGGATTCGTCCGTGAACGTAAAGGTTTCCGCGACCGGCAATGGTTCGGAGATGCCGGTCGATTCGATCACCAGTTAGTCGAACCGCCCTTCCTTCGCAAGCCGGTTGACTTCGAGCAGCAAATCCTCGCGCAGCGTGCAGCAGATGCAGCCGTTGCTCATCTCGACGAGCTTCTCGTCGGTGCGCGACAACTGCGCGCCGCCGTCGCACACGAGCGTCGCGTCGATATTGACCTCGCTCATGTCGTTGACGATCACCGCAACGCGCCGCTCTTCGCGATTGTTGAGGATGTTGTGGTTCAGCAGCGTGGTCTTGCCCGCGCCGAGAAAGCCCGAGAGCACCGTGACCGGCAGTCGTGAGTCCAAGAGTTGCTCCTTTTCCATGGCCGCGCGCCGTGCGATGGGTCGCCCAAGCGCGGCGCGTTGCATCAAAAGGTCGTGCGCAGGCCGACCATCACGCTGCGGCCGCCTTCAGGCGCGATATCGTGCACCACCGAACTCGCATAGGGATGTCCTGGTTCGTCAGGTTGTCGCCGCGCACGTAGGCGAGCTAGTGCGTCGTGCCGGCGTGGAACTTGTAGTAAACATTACGCCGAGTTTGGTATAGCTGGCGGTCGGCAGATCATCTTCCGGCACGCGATGCTGTGCCCACGCGTGTTCCATCTCCGCGCGCGCCAAACAGGCCGTAGCCGTAATCCACCGCGAAGGTCACGCGCAGCGGCGAAATGCGCGGCAGCGGCTGACCGGTGTCGATGTTGCGCGCGTGGGTGTAATCGCCGACCAGCGACACATCGACCTTATGCGCGCCGTGCCGCCGTGCTCGTACACGCGCCACTTGCTGTCCAGTTCGATGTCGTAAAACTCCGCGCGCACGCCGTGATAGACCGCCTCGTCCAGCGCATCGTCGGTGCCGGCGCGAGCACCTGATCGTCGTCGACGAGGCGGCCGGTGTTGTACTCGGTGAGATAGTTGCGGAAGCGACTATAAGAACGCGCCGATGCTTCCCTTGTTCGGGCCGCTCGCGAAGCGCAGCGACACATCGGCGGAGACGGCTTTTTTCTTCTGTGCATCCGGATTGCCGATCAGGTATTGGCCGGTCGCGTCGTGCGGCCCGTTGGCGAACAATTCGTACAGCGCCGGCGCGCGCTCCGTATACGCGATGTTGCCCGCCACCGCCCACGCGGGCGTCAGCTTGTACAACGCGCCGAGCGACGCACTGAAGGCGTTAAAGTCGCGATCCGCGACGCCCGCGAACTTGTCGTTGCCGGCCGCGGTCGGGTCCTGCTTCACGTGTTCGTAGCGCGGCCCCCGCGCTCAGCTTGAACGTATCGGTGACGTTCCATTCTTCCAACCCGAACAGCGCGACGTTGGTCGTCTGCGTAGTCGGCACGAGCGCTTCGTCGCCGAGCGCGGAGAAAGTATTCTGGCTGATCGGTGTCCGGGCCGTCGAGCGCGCGCTGCCGGTCGGAATGCGCGAAGCCGGGAATGCGCTCCTTGCTGGTCTCGCGATCGAAGGCATCGACATGGAAGGCGAAGCGGCCGTTGCCGCCCTCGACCATCGCTTCGCCGACGCGCGCGTTGTTGGCGCCGCCGTAGCTCGCATCGACCGCGCCGTCGACGCCCTTCACCGGCTCGCGCGGAATGCGGTTGTCGATGGTGTTGACCACGCCGCCGATCGCGTTGCCGCTGTACAGCAGCGCCGCCGGGCCGCGCACGATCTCGACGCGCTCGACCGTCAGCAGTTCCTGCGGCACCGCATGGTCGTACGACAGCGACGACGCATCCCACGCCGCGACGCCGTTCTGCAATAGCCGGATGCGATCGCCGTCCATGCCGCGAATGATCGGGCGGCCGCCCATCGGGCCGTATGTCGTCGTCGATACGCCGGGAAGACCGTTGAGCGTCTCGCCGAGCGAATTGGTTTGACGGCGCGTGAGTTCATCGCCGTACAAGGCGGTCGCGGGCGCAATCAGATCGGTGTCGCCGAGCGGATTGGCCGTGACGAAGACCGGCGCGAGCGCGCCGCCGGGCACGGACGTCGATGGCGCGGAATCGTCCTGCTGCTGGGCTTGCGCGGTCGGCGCGGTCAGCGCGAGCAGCGCCAGCGGGATCGGGAAAAGAGGCGCGTGGTGAGCAGCCGATGAGCGAGCCGACGAATGGAAAGGTCATGCAAGGAACGGACGCAATGCAATAATTGTTGCATTCGTTTCATAAAGGATGAACGATGTCGAATCGACGCGGATCACCGCCGATGGAAGAACTCGATGCCCGCTATCGCACGGCCGGAACGCGTAATGGAGTCGCGGGAATCGCGTCCGCGCATGGTTGAGCCGATTCGCTTGTATGGCATCGTCCGCGCGCCGACTTGCGCAATGCTTGGCGCCGCGTCCTCTGCCGCGATGGCGCATCCGCATATCTGGATCGACTATTCGGTCACGACGCAGACGCAGGACCACAAGCTCATCGCGCTCGGCTGGAAAGGCTCATCGCGCTCGGCTGGAAAGCGCTGGCGCTCGTCTAGTGGCCGCAGTCACGTTTTCGCATCAAGAAGCATCGACTTACTCATCCGGAGGACATCTTGAATTTCATCTCTCGTGCAGCACTCGCTGCGGCCCTGTCCATTTCCCTGCACGCAGCGGCGGCCGCGCCCGTCAGGATCGTGGCAGCGGAGAACTTTTACGGCGATGTCGCGCGTCAGATCGGCGGATCACATGTACAGGTCACCAGCATCCTGAACAATCCCGATCAGGACCCGCATCTGTTCGAAGCTAGCCCGAGCGTGGGGCGCGCATTGACGCACGCGAACATCGTCGTCTACAACGGCTCGGATTACGATCCGTGGATGGACAAGCTCCTGTCGGCATCCAAAGCGTCCGGCAGGCAGGCCATCGTCGCGGGCCAGCTGGCGCACAAGCAAAGCGGCGACAACCCGCATCTGTGGTACGACCCGAGCGTGATGCCGCTCGTCGCGAAGCAACTGGCGGCATCGCTCGAAAACAACGATCCGTCGCACGCGGCGGACTACGCGAAGAATCTGCAAAACTTCCTCGCCGCGCTCGATCCCGTCGATGCGCGCATCAAGGCGATCAAGGCAAAATACGCGGGCACGCCCGTGACGGCCACCGAACCCGTGTTCGGCTACATGGCGCAGGCGCTCGGCTTCGACATGCGCAACGAGCGTTTCCAGTTGTCGGTGATGAACGACACGGAGCCGAGCGCATCCGACACCGCCGCATTCGAAAGCGACCTGAAGAACCACAAGGTCAAACTCTTCATCTACAACAGTCAGACCAGCGACGGCGCGGCCAAACGCATGCTGGAACTCGCGAAGCAGTCGGGCATTCCGGTGCTCGGCGTGACCGAAACCGCGCCCGCCGGCAAGAGCTTCCAGCGCTGGATGCTGGATGAACTCGCCGCCGTCGAAAAAGCGCTCGCGCACTGAGCCGTCCGGCGATGCGAACGCTCGTCACGCTGCTGATTCTCTGGCTGGGCATCGCGGCGATGCCCGCCCACGCACAGAGCGCCGACTATCCCGCCGATTGCCGCGTCGGCACGCTCGTGACGGTCGGCGCGCATCTCGACGACGACCTGCTGTTCGTCAACCCCGGCATCGCCGATAAGCTGAAGGCGGGCTGGTGCGTGACCACCGTGCATCTGATCGGCGGCGCCAACGGCGCGAACTTCGATTACGTGAAGCTGCGCGAAAAAGGTACGCGCCTCGCCTATGCGCGCATGGCGCGGGCGTCGCCGACGAATGGAGCGAATCCACCGTGTGGTTCGCGGGCAAGCCCGGCCCGGCCGCGGGCAAGCCCGGCCCGGCGCGCATTTGATCTGAATTGCCCGGGTTGTCATCCGAAGCGTTGTGGACTGACCCGCTCAGCCAGTAACGCCTGACCTCACCGCAAAACGCTCGCCAGAAACTGCTGCGTGCGCACTTCGCGCGGCGCGCCGAACACGTCCGCCGGCGGCCCGCTCTCGACGATCTTCCCTGATCGAAAAACACCATGCGATCGGCCACTTCGCGCGCGAAACCCCGAAACCCATCTCGTGCGTGAGACGACAACCATGGTCATGCGGCTTCGCCATGCGGCCGAGCTTGACCGGCGCGAACGTGATGTTGCGCAGGATCGTCATGTGCGGAAACAGCGTGTAGTCCTGAAACACCATGCCGAGGTCCTCGCGCAGCTTCGCCATCTCGCGATGATCATGCGCATTGGTCGTGACATCGCCGAGCACGACGGTGCCTTCGGTCGGCACTTCGAGACAGTTCAGGCAACGGATGAAGGTGGACTTGCCCGAGCCCCTCGGCCCGATGATCGCCACCACCTCGCCGCGATGCACGTCGAGGTCCACGCCGCGCACGACTTCATGCGGCCCGAAGTGCTTGCGCAGGCCACGGATGGAAAGGAGCGGTTTCATCGCGCGGCCACCTCGTCTGTTGCGGCCTGAAGCTGCGCGCGCGAGCGTTCGATGCGCGCGCGCCAGCCGTCGAGCCTGGCTTGCGCGGCGTTCACGTGCACGCGCAACGTGGAAGGGCTCGGGCCGCCGGTCGAGATGCGCGCCGCGACGTTCTCGTCCGAATCGAGACAGGCGCGCACCGCCTGGGCATCGATGCCGAACGGCTTGCCGAGTTGTTCGATGACGGCGAACTCGACCATGTCGGCATCGATCAGATCGGCAGGCACGCGCTTCTCCATTGCCTGGGGCGCGACCGCCCGCGCTCACGACGTGATGCGCTGCGCGGAACGACAGGTAGTGGTCGCGCACCATCAGATCGGCCAGCGCCGTCGCGGTGGAAAAGTCGCGCGCCGCCTGACGCTGCGCCTGATCGCGAACCGGGCGCGCGGTGCGCAGCACGAGATCGAACAGTTCGAGAGAGCGCACGACCTCGCGCGCCGTGTCCCAGAAACCGCTGATGCCTTCGCGGCTCGACTCGCCCGAATGGCTGAAGTGCGTGCCCTTGATACCCATGGTCACCACCACCAGCGCAGCCACGATGTGCCCGCAACACCCCTTCAGATACTCGAGCACGACCGGATTCTTCTTCTGCGGCATGATGCTCGAGGTCGTTGCCACACTGTCGGGGAATTCGATCAGGCCGAACTCGTGCGTCGTCCACACGTAATAGTCCTGCGCCACGCGGCTCCAGAGAATCGCGAGCAGGCTCATGTCGGAGATGCTCTCCAGCAGGAAATCGCACGAGGCGACCGCGTCGAGCACGTTGTCCACGTAATCGTCGAAGCCAAGCAGTTCGGCGGTGCGCTTGCGGTCGATCGCGAAGGGCGTGCCCGCGAACGCCGCCGCGCCGAGCGGGCACACGTTCATGTGCGTGAGCGTGTCGATCAGGCGCTGGCTGTCGCGCTCGAGCGCCTGCGCCACGCCCGCCAGATAGAAGCCGTAGGTCATCGGCCGCGCGGACTGCAGTTTGGTGTAGCCGTCACCACGTTCGCGTAACGTTCGGCCTGTTCGAGCGCGGTGGCGCGCACCTTCAGCAGCGCATCGATCACGTCGATCAGCACCGTGCGGCCGCGCAGGCGCTCCAGCGTCGCCATGATGTCGTTGCGGCTGCGGCCCGTATGCATGCGCCCGCCCACGTCCGCGCCGACTTCGTTCATCAGATGCGCTTCGTAGTTGAAGTACGCGTCCTCGCGGGCCGGGTCGAGCGGCACCACGCCCGCGCTCGCCTCTTCCATCTTCAGGATGCCGCGCGCCAGCAGTGCGGCGTGTTCCGCGCTCAACAGGCCCTGCTCCTTGAGCAGGATCACGTGCGCCTTGTTGATGTCGGACAGCGGATCGAAGATGTCCCCGAAGCTTTGCAGATGTGGCGCAAAGATACCGCTGTAGATTTCCGGCGACACCGCTTTGGTCAGACGCGCACCAACTTTCGAGTTGGACATGAAATACCTTACCGTTTTGTTTGAATGCGACTTCGATGCGAACTTCACCCGCGCAGGCGACGTTCGAGATAACGTGAAAAGGCGCTCAGCGACGAGCAGATGACGAAGTAGACGAGCAGCATCAGCGCGTACACTTGAAAGGCGAAAGGCGGGACTTTGCCCTTGCATGATGGTCGCCCGCTCGATGACGTTTGTCCGATCTTGAGAAACTCGCCGACGCCGATCAGCTCGCCGATGGCGGTGGACGGACTGCACGAGCAGCGTGAGCAGACCCGTGAAGGCCGGCAGGATCGACTTGAGCGATTGCGGACCGATGGTGAACGCGTACACCTGCCAGTGCCGCAGGCCGAGCGCCATCGCGCTTTTCCACTGGTGCGGCGGCACCGCGTTGAGGCCGCCCGAGACGATCACCGTGCTGTTCGCGCCGCCCCACAGCGACAGCCCCACCGTCGCGGCGACGAACGGCGACAGGTCGAGCCCGAGCAGGGACGCGCCGAAGAACACGTTGACCACCAGGGGAATCGAGCGGAACAGTTCGACGTAGCCCTGGATTGCCCATTTGATCCCGCGGTTCGGCAACGTCGCGAGCACGCCGAGAATCGACGAGATGACCGTCGTGCAGCACAGCACAGCACCGCGCAAGCCAGCGCGAGCGTCATGCGCAAACCCTTCAACACCACCACCCAGTTTTCGATAACGACGTGCATGTTCCTGGCGTCCCCGAGATCAATTCGCTTTGAACGGTCGTTGCAGGCGCTTGGCCAACTGATGGACCAGCAAGGCGACCATGCCGAGATAGAGCACGAGAATGGCCGAGAACATTTCGAGCGGACGGAAGTCCGTCGCGATGCGATCGACCGCCATGAAGGTCAGCTCCATCAAGCCGATGGCCTACAGATACGACGAGTTCTTCAAGAGCGAAATCGCCGTGTTGAGCATGGACGGCAGCGCATTGCGCACGGCAATCGGCATGGCGACGGAGGCAAAGTAGTGCCACGGCCGCAGCGCCAGCGCGAGACACGATATTCGTACATGCGCCGCTCGACCGAAGCCATGCCGCCGCGCAGGTTTTCGATCTGATACGCGCCCGCCCACAGCGTGAGACACAGCACGCCGGAGGCGAACAGCGACAGCTTCATCCCGATTGCCGGCAGTCCGTAGAAGATGAAGAACAGTTGCACGAGGATGGGCGTGTTGCGCATCAACTCGACGTATCCGGCGACGCAACGCGACAGCACCGGCACCTCGAACACGCGGATCGCGCAACCTATCACGCCGATCAGCGCGGAGAAGCACCATCGCGATCGCCGAGACTTTCAGCGTCATGAGCGTGCCGCTCCAGAGCGTCGGCCATTGCTTGACGAGATAGGTCGTGTCAAAGTTCAGGCCCGCGGCGCTCTTGATCTTCGCCTTGAGCGACTTGCCGGGCGTGCCGGTTTCGTCGGGGCGGCCGTTCTGGAACACGTCGAGATAGTAGGAGCGGATGTCTTGCGGCACGTACTGCGCCACCCAGCCGACGAACAGGTTGTCGCAGCGCATGCGGGCGATCGCGGCGGACAGGTAGTCGCGCCATACGGCTTCGTTCTTGCGCACGCCGATGGCGGCATCGGAGATCAGGAAATACTGGCCGACCAGCTTCGCATCCGGTTCGTGCGCGACCGCGATGACGAGCGTGCCGGCGTCGTGCGTGTAGGCATCGGTGCGGCCCTGACGGAAGGTTTGCAGCGCATCGGCGGCGGAATTCAGGCGCAGCACTCTGACATCGGGCATGTGGTCCTCGAACCACTTCGCCTGCACCGAGCCCTTGAGCGCGACGAGCGTCTTGCCGCTCAGATCGGCGAGCGTCCTGACGCCGCTGTCACGCCGCATCAGCACGTCGCTCGCGCCCCAGCGATACGGCGCTGTGAAATCGATCACGCGCGCGTTCGGGCGACACGCCGAGCGTCGCGATCAGCAGATCGACCTTGTTGCCGAGCAGTTCCGGCACGCGGTTCTCGGCGGTGACGCAGGTGAAGACCACCTTATCTTTCGAGCCGAACGCGTACTGCACGATCTGCTTGCCCATCTTGACCTCGACGCCCGCGAACGCACCAGTGCCGTCCTGAAATTCATACGGCGGCTGGTCGCAGCGCACGCCCACGCGCACCTGTCCTTGCGCTTTGATGGCGTCGGGCAGCGGTGGCAGGTCCGCGCTCGCGGCATGCGCCTGGTGCGCCGTGGACGCCAGCAGCGCTATGAGCACGAGCAATGAGGCCGCTAAAAAGCAGGCGGGACGGAACATCTGCGTCTCCTGAGATGGCCCCGACCCGCAGTTCGGGGCGGGCGATCGGTTGATGTCCGGCGACATCATGCGACTCGCACCATGGGGATGAAAGACAGGCTAACCGCTTCGCGCCATTCTTAATAATTCCAATACAATAGGCGCGTATACATTTCTGATATGTCCTTGGGAAAACGCTAAGACAACGAGAACACGGCATCGGCGGGAAGCGAGCATGAAATTCAAGCAGATCGAGGCGTTTCGCACGGTCGTCCAGACCGGTTCCATGACGACCGCCGCCGAAGCGCTGCATACGTCGCAGCCGAACATCAGCCGCCTGATCGCGCAGCTCGAGGACGCCGCCGACTTCTCGCTGTTCATGCGTGTCAGCGGCCGGCTGCAACTGACCGACGAAGGCGCAGGCGCGGAACTGTTCCGCGACGTCGAGCGCGCGTTCATCGGACTGCGTAGCCTGCAGGACTCGGCGGACCAGATTCGCCGCTCGGGCACGGGCCGCCTGCGCGTGGGCGCGGCGCCGTCCATCGCGCTCACGACGATGCCGGAAGGTCATCCGGCGCTTTCGCGAGACGCATCCGAACGTCGCCATTTCGCTGCATACGAACGATTCGCCGCGCGTGGCGCAATGGGTCGGCACGCAGTTCTGCGATCTCGGCGTGGTGGCGTATGTGGGCCGCGATGCCTCGGGCATCGAGTCGAGTCTGATCAGCAGTTCACCGGCGGTCTGCGTGCGCGTTCCCTGCGAATAATCCGCTCGGGTGCAAGACGGTGCTCGGCCCCGCCGACTTGCGGGACGAGGAGTTCATCGCGCTGTCGCTGTTCGACGGTACGCGCATGAAGGTCGATCAGCGCTTCAGGGAAGCGGATGTCGTGCCGCACAACTCGGGACTCGAAACGCCTTACGAGGCGACAGTCTGCGCGATGGTCGCAGGCGGCGTCGGCGTAAGCGTGGTCAGTCAGGTGGTGGTGCGCGCCTACGTGCACACGGGACTCGATTTCCGCCCGTTCGCGCCGGAGATCATTTTCGAGTCGCACCTGCTACGCCCGAAGCACGTGCCGGAAAGCCTGCTCACCCAGCGCTTCGCGCAGACCTTGCGCGACGTGCTGGCGGAAGAATCGGCGAACGGCGCGTAAGCGTCGCGGGGACTTCAGCTCACAACCATGCCCGGCAGTGCGGGCGAACATGTCCGGCGCGGCGCACCGTAATATCATGTTCGATATAGCGCAATTTTTAAGCGCATGCGAGTTTCGGGACGGAGCCGATCTATGCAATTGAGCCCTGAAGTGATGCCATCGATGCCATCGTCCGGCCAGCGCGCCGAAAGCTCTTGCGTCGTGGAAATCGGCGGCGCGGTGCAGCGGCCGCTTCGACTGGATGTGGACGCGCTGCGCGAATTCGACAGCGTGAGCATCGCGCCATTCGATCTGGTGTGCTCTCGACAGGCCGCTACACTCGTCCGATGGGACGCTATCGCGGTGTGCTGCTGCGCTCGCTGCTCGACACGGCGGGCGTGCGCCGTCCCGACAACGCCGATTTCAAGCGCAGCGCACGGTTTTTCTCGCGCACGCGCACGACGGCCACGCGGTGACGCGTGGCACGAACTGTTTAATACGCCGATCGGCGATCAGGCGATCAGCGCGTATGAATGCGCGGATCGCGAACTGGGCGTCGCGGACGGCTTGCCGGTGCTGATTTCCGGCGCCGACAACGTGCATGCGCCCGCGCCATATGAAAGGCCTCGTGCGCGTCGATGTCGATGCGCACATTCTCGGACAGCCACACGGATGAACCCGACGGCGCGCGCTGCTCGCGCAGGCCGCACATCACTATGCACCCGACACCGTGTTGTTCGCGCGGCTGATCGGCGCGCCTCGAGCATGGCGATCTGCCGCTACTCGGCCTCGGCCGCGATGCCTTCGCGGCGCTGATGGCGCATCATTTTCCCCGCGATCACAGCCTCTCGCGCCTTCGTGCGCGATCTGCCACGGCCTGCTGCTGTGGCACGACCGCACGTCCCGCGATAGCCGCGATGACGCGCAATGCCTTGCGTCGATCATCGCCGCCGCGTCCTTGTGGCCCGATCACCTTTGGCGCGATCTCGGTCTCGACGGCCGCGACGACGTCACCGCGATGCTGGACGCCACTATCCCGCGCTCATCGGACGCAACACGGCCAATC
Organism: Candidatus Burkholderia brachyanthoides; assembly: GCA_001235855.1. Lineage (GTDB taxonomy): Bacteria > Pseudomonadota > Gammaproteobacteria > Burkholderiales > Burkholderiaceae > Caballeronia > Caballeronia brachyanthoides. The sequence continues at coordinate 6,891 of LFJI01000016.1, read as the reverse complement.
TGCGCTGGAAAGTGGCGCACGCAAACGGCGTCGCGCCGGCCTGCGCGCCCGGTTGTCCCGGCTGCGAGGACTACGGCTTTTGCTATCCAGCGGAAACCCTAAGCGGTGCCGACTAGCGCGACCGTTCGTGTATTCTCTCGGGCATGGCTACGACCCCCACATCCAACGAAACCGCGACTGAATCTGCAACGGATCAGCCCGCGCAGGTGTGTTTTCGCATGCGCATCACCCAAGGGCGAGACGATCGCGCTCGGGCCGGGCAAGGTCGCGCTGCTCGAAGCCGTGCACAAGCACGGCTCGATCTCCGTTGCGGCGCGCAGTCTCGACATGCCCTTACCGGCATGCTCAAGCCCTGACGCCACGGTTTTTCCCCACGTTTTATCGTGCCGCAGGCAGAACGCCGAAGGCGGCGGCGCGCCGTTCGCCGGTTCGGTTCGGTTCGGCTCGCGATGAATTCGACGAAACTCGCCACGCTCGCCGTGCGCAGCGGCGCGTACTCGACGCCGTGCCGCTCGCACACGCGCTTGAGCATGTTCATCGAATCGTGATCGATGCAGTCGACGGGAAACAACACCACGTCCGCGTTCGGTAGCGCGGCGGCCAATAGCCCCTTGCGATCCTCGATGCCGCCGTCGTGCACGGTCAGCGTGCCGCCCGCCGCGTCCACCAGCGACTTGAGCATCGCTCGCGTTCGAATTCGGCCGGCCGCCGACGTACACGATGCGCTTGCCGCTCACCCATTCGAACGCGCGGCGCGGCGGCGCTCGTCGGGCTGATCGGCGGAATCGAGCGTCGGCATTCCAGCGCCGCGCATTCGGCCTGCACCACCTTGAGAAGCGCCTGCGCTTCGCTCAGCTTGTTGCGCAGCGCGCGTGTCTGTTCCTCCAGATCGCTCGCGTGATGCCGGTCCAGATCGGTGAATTTGGGGATCATCCGGCGCAGCTCGCCGGTGGAAAGACAGGTGCCGATGATCGAGCAGTGCAGGTGCGAATCGAGTTCCGACAGCTTCGCCCGGCGCGTCTTCGCCTGACGCAGATCGGCCGCGCTCGGCTGGCAGCATCCGTCCGGATGGTGTGTGCGGGCGGCATCGGCAAGCGGGTTCGCGCTCGTCATGCTCGTGCGGGCGAGTTGAAACGGAGGGGTTTGCATCGTCACCTCATATTCGATCGGCGGGTCCGGGAGCCGCGCGCAACAGGCATCGGCGCGCGTCGCCGAATCATTCGACTTCTATTTCGAAATATACCATCGAATATAGCGACGGCAAAAAGAGGGACATCGGGAGAAATGTTCGCACGCGGCCCGCCGCGCCTTATGCGGCGCGGCTCGCGCACACGGCGTATCCTACGACTTCTGCGCGGCCGACCTCGCCCGACGAGAGCGGGACCCGGACGCGGCACGCCTTTCCATCACAGCGCTACGCTCACAAGGAGAATCTGAATGGCCCGGGTTGAAGTCAAGGTTCCGCAGCTTTCCGAATCCTTCACCGGGGCGACGATGTCGCCCTGGAAGAAGAAAGCGGGCGACGCGGTGACGCAGGACGAAATCCTCGTCGAGATGGAAACCGACAAGGTCGTGCTCGAAGTGCCCGTGCCGTCGTCGGGCGTGCTGGCGGAAATCGTCAAGAAGGAAGGCGATATCGTGCACGCGGACGAACTGCTCGCGGCGATCGATATGGAAGGCAAGGTTTCAGCCGCGGCGTCTGCATCGGCACCGGTGCCCGCGCCCTCGCCTGCCCCGGCACCCGCTTCCGCGCCCGCTGCATCCGGCAAGGCGGCCGACTTCGACGTCATCGTGATCGGCTCCGGCCCTGGCGGGTACATCGCAGCGATACGCGCGGCGCAGATCGGAAAGAAGGTCGCCTGCGTCGAGGAATGGATCAACCACGCCGGCAAACCGAAACTCGGCGGCACGTGCCTGAATGTCGGCTGCATTCCGTCGAAGGCGCTGCTCGCATCGTCCGAGCAGTTCGAGAAGGCCAGGCTGCATTTCGACGAGATCGGCATCACGATGGACAACCTCGCGGTCGATGTCGACAAGATGGTCAAGCGCAAGGAAGCCATCGTCGAGAAGATCACGGGCGGCGTCGAGTTCTTGTTCCGCAAAAACAAGATCACCTGGCTCAAGGGCCACGGCAAGCTCGCGGGCAAGGACGGCGGCAACTTCAAGATCGAAGTGAGCGGCGACGGAAAGAGCGAAACCCACACCGCGCAATACGTGATCGTCGCAACCGGTTCGAAGGCGCGGCATCTGCCGAACGTGCCGGTCGACAACAAAATCGTGTCAGACAACGAAGGCGCGCTCACCTTCGACGCCACGCCCAAGAAGCTCGCCGTGATCGGCGCGGGCGTGATCGGCCTGGAACTCGGTTCGGTATGGCGGCGTCTGGGCGCGGAAGTGACGCTTCTCGAAGCGCTGCCCGATTTCCTCGGGACGACCGATTCGTCGCTGCAAAAGGAAGCCGCCAAGCTGTTCAAGAAGCAGGGCTTGACGATCCATCTAGGCGTGAAGATCGACAACGTGAAAGCGACCGACAAGAGCGTGTCCATTTCCTGCAAGGACAAGGATGGCAACGCGCAGACGCTGGATGCGGATCGCCTGATCGTGTCCATCGGACGCGTGCCGAACACGGACAATCTCGGTCTCGACTCCATCGGTCTCGCCACCGACGAGCGCGGTTTCATTCCGGTCGATGGCCATTGCGCCACCAAGGTGCCGAACGTCTACGCCGTCGGCGACGTGGTGCGCGGCCCGATGCTCGCGCACAAGGCGGAAGACGAAGGCGTGCTGGTCGCGGAAATCATCGACGGGCAGAAGCCGCATATCGACTACAACTGCATTCCGTGGGTGATCTACACGCATCCGGAAATCGCGTGGGTCGGGCAGACCGAGCAGGCGCTAAAGGCCGAAGGGCGCGCCATCAAGACCGGCCAGTTTCCGATGCTCGCCAACGGCCGCGCAATGGGCATCGGCGAGACGGACGGCTTCATCAAGGTGATCGCCGATGCCCAAACCGACGAGATTCTCGGCGTGCACATCATCTCGGCGAATGCGTCGAACCTGATCGCGGAGGCGGTCGTCGCGATGGAGTTCAAGGCGGCGTCGGAGGATATCGGGCGGATTTGCCATCCGCATCCGTCGCTTTCCGAAGTGATGCGCGAAGCGGCGCTTGCGGTGGGCAAGCGCGCGCTGAACATTTAAACCCGGCGCGGCATCCACACCCGCAACAGCGAGTAGAGCCGGTCGACGTCGATCGGTTTCGCCAGGTAATCGCTCGCGCCCGCCGCGAGGCATTGCTCCTGATTGTCCTTCATCACCTTCGCGGTGATCGCGATGATCGGGAGCTTCCTGAAGCGCGCATCTTTGCGGATGCGCCGCGTCGCTTCCACGCCGTCCATGCCAGGCATCATCATGTCTATCAGCACCACGTCGATATCGGGCTGCTTGTCGAGCATGTCGATGGCCTCGAACCCGTCGCGGCCGATATCCACCTTCAACCCCTGATGCTCCAGCACGCTCGACAGCGAAAAAATGTTGCGGATGTCGTCGTCTACCAGCAACACGTGGCGGCCGTCAAGCACGCGATCGCGCGAGCGCGACACATGCAGCATCGCTTGCCGGTCTTCGGATAGCTCCGTTTCCACCTTGTGCAGGAACAGCGTCACTTCATCGAGCAGACGTTCCGGCGAACGCGCGCCCTTGATGATGATCGACTGCAAGTAGCGCATCAGTTCCGCTTCCTCGTTGTACGTCAGATTGCCGCCGGTGTAGACGATCACCGGCGGGAACGAGTACGAGAGTACGAATCGATCGTGGCCATCTTGCGCAGCAGATCGCCGCCCTGCATGTCGGGCAGCTTCAGGTCAATGATCATGCAATCGAAAATCGTGCGCCTGAGCAGGTCCAGTGCGTCCTGGGTATTCGACCGGCGTGATCTCCACGTCCGTATCGCTGATCAGTTCGACGATGCTCTGACGCTGGCGCGCGTCGTCCTCCACCAGCAGCACGCGCTTGATCTTCTGGCTGCTCTTTTCTTCGAGACGCGTGAAGATCGACGTCAACTGCTCGCGCGTGGTCGGCTTGACCGCGTAGCCGATCGCGCCGAGATGCAGCGCGGCCTCGCTACGATCCGACGCCGACACCACGTGCACCGAAATATGCCGCGTCTTCGGATGCGCCTTCAGTTCCTGCAGCACGGCGAGGCCCGAGCGGTCCGGCAGGCCGATATCGAGCAGTACCTGCGCGAAGTCCGGCTCGTCCTCGATCACCAGCACGAGACGGCGCGCGGGCGTGGCTTCGTCGCGGTCGTCGTCGATCACGTGGCTCACTTCGATGACTTCGGCGGGCACTTCGATCACGCGACCGGCGCCTCGACCGGCATGGTCGGTAGGGCAGGCTCAGCGGCGTCGTAGACGAGCGGCAAGGTCAGCGTGAAGGTGCTCCCCGTGCCCAGCGTGCTGTGCAGCGAAATCGCGCCGCCCAGCAGATGCGCGAGACTGCGCGAGATCGCGACAAGCCCAGCCCCGTGCCGCCGTAATTGCGGCTGGTGGTGCTGTCGGCCTGCTGGAACGCCTCGAAGATCGCGTCCTGATGTTCCTGCGCGATGCCGATGCCCGTATCCGTCACAACGAACTGCACCGCGCGCGGCCCCGCGCTTGAGCGTGAGCGAAACCACGCCGGTATCGGTGAATTTCACCGCGTTCGACAGCAAGTTCTTCAAAATCTGCTCGAGCCGGCGAAAATCGGTCGTGAGCGTCGGATAGCCGTCGATCTCGTTGCCCAGTTCGAGCCGAAGCGTCAGGTTCTTCTGCCGCGCGACCGGCTCGAAGGTGCGCGCGAGCGAATCCATGATCCACTGCAACGGCACGTCTTCGATATGCAGATCGAGCTTGCCAGCCTCCACCTTCGACAAATCGAGAATGTCGTTGATCAGGTTAAGCAGATCGTTGCCCGCCGCGTAGATGGTCTGCGCGTACTTGATTTGGTCGGCGGTGAGATTACCCGCCTTGTTCTCCGACAACAGTCTTGCGAGAATCAGCGAATTGTTCAGCGGCGTGCGCAACTCGTGCGACATGTTGGCCAGAAACTCTGACTTATAGCGGCTCGCGCGCGTGAGCGCGTCGGCACGCTGCTCCAGTTCGGTCTGCGCGACGCTATTGCGCTCGTCGAGCGTGCGCGCCTGCTCGGCGAGATGATTGTTGGTCTGCTGAAGCTCCGCTTTCTGGTTCGCGAGATACATCTGCGCCTGCGAGAACGCATTGGTCTGCTGCTCGAGTTCCTCGTTGGTCGTGCGCAGTTCTTCCTGCTGCGTCTGCAGTTCTTCGTTCAGTTGCTGTGTTTCTTCCAGCACCTGCTGCAGTCGTTCGCGATACTGCGCTGCCCCTCGACGAAATCGCTGATATTGCCCGCCACCAATGCCACCAATTCCAGAAAGCGCCGTTTGCGGTCGCCGGGTGCATGCATCGCGCCGAGTTCGATGGCGCCGTTGGCGCGCTCGTCGTTGTCGATCGGCAGGATGATGAGACTCGACGGCGCGCGCGCAGGATCGAAGCCGAAGCTCGCCACGCGTTCGAGCGTGCCCTTGTCGCCGGTCACGTAGAAAGCGCCCATCGACACTTTCAGGTATTCGGCCAGGAAATCGAGGATCGACTGGCACAGTTGTTCCAGCGACTGCCGCCCGACCACGCGGCCGGCGAGTTGCGTCTGGCCCTCGAGCCACACCTGCTCCTGCAGGGCGCGCGCCTGCTGCTCGTGCTCGTCGATCGCCGTGCCGTACGACTCCGACAACTGCAACAGTTCGCGGCGGCCGAACACGGCGAGGATGACCGAGAGTCTCAGGCTGAGGATCAGGAACCCGACGACCGTGATCATCGTCAGCCGCTTGGCGGACGCCACGCGCTCGATGCGCAGCGTCTGCTCGATGTCCAGAAACGCATCGAGTTCGCGGTTGGTTTCAGCGCGCTCGGGCGAGCCGCAGCCCGAACGCACCAGCGACGCTATATCGCCTTGATGGCGACGCGCGTCGATCAGCGCATCGGCGACCTTGTCCCACTGCGTCTGCAACGCGTGGATGCGGATCAGGCGATCGACCTGCGGCGTGTTGTCGGAGACGAGTTCCGCGAGCGTGTCGATATCGGCAATCAGCTTCGGCTTGGCGGTTTCGTTGGACGCGAGAAACGCGTCGTCGCCGGTCAGCAAATAGCCGCGCACCGCGCTTTCTTTGTCGCCGACCAGCCGGCCGATCTCCTGCGTGTTACCGATCACGCGCTCCGAATGCTCGACCCAGTTGATCCCCGAGAGCAGGTAGAGCACGAGCGCCACGAACGCGACCGCGGTGACGGCGCCCGTGCCGAGCGGCAGCGCGATATTGCGAAAGAGAATGCGACGAAACGAAGCCTCATCGACAGCGGACCGCAGGGGCATGGAAAAACTCCGGATGGCAGGAGCGTCGCGGGGCGCGCGCTGCCACCGGGACACCCCCCCCGGGCGCGATTCCTGCGCTGCCGCCGGCGGCAGCGCCGTTTTGAAAGGCGGCACGCCCGTTCGAATCCTTTCGCTTCGCTGAACGATGCTGGCGGCCGGCCTACAATGGCCGGACCGCCGCTCCGGCTGCGGGCAGTCCGCGTTTCGAATCGAGTCAGTTCATTCCCGTCGGCCTCTTCAAGCAAGCAGGCCGTTCGACATTCAAACGTTCTGTGGAGTCAACATGAAAGCAAGGCTTGCCAGCAAACTCGCCTTGTCGTTGATCGTGGCCGCGTTCGGTGTGTCGATCGTACCGGCTTCGTTCGCGCAGGACAGTTCGACCACCGACGCGACGCAGACGCCCTCCACCAAGGCGCTGTACAGACCGAAGACATGGGTAACAGGTGTGTCAGGACAGGAGTAACACATTTA
>LFJI01000159.1 GCA_001235855.1 Candidatus Burkholderia brachyanthoides | reverse complement strand
TCTCTGACAGGTAGCAAAATACTTGAGGCAACGAGCCTCGCTCGGTAACAAATAATATGAGTCAATGCGCTATAGAAGTGAAGTACGAGAAGTATGACGCGAGGCCGAACGGCGTGTCGTTGGCGGCGCGGATCGCTTCGGCTTCGTCGTCGAAGCGGAACAGCGGCACGATCGGGCCGAAGGTCTCCGCGCAGCTCAACTGCATTTCCGGCGTCGCATCGGCGAGCACCGTGGGCGCATACCAGTTTTCGCCCAGTTCGCTCAGACGCTTGCCGCCGGTGAGCGCCCGCGCGCCGCGCGCGACGGCGTCGTCCACGTGACGGGCGATCTTGTCGACCGCGCGCGTGTTGATCATCGGGCCGATCTGCGCGCCTGGGTCTGTGGCAGCCGCGACCTTCAACGCAGCGACGCGCTTGGCCAGCAGATCGCCGAACTTTTCTTAGACCGACGACTGCACATACACGCGATTCGGGCACACGCAGGTCTGCCCGCCGTTGCGGAACTTCGCGGCCATGAGGCCGGTGACGGCGGCATCGAGATCGGCGTCGTCGAACACGATGAAAGGCGCGTTGCCGCCGAGTTCGAGCGACAGCTTCTTGAGTGTGGCCGCCGATTCGCGCGCGAGATACTTGCCCACCGGCGTCGAACCGGTGAAGGTAATCTTGCGCACGCGGCTATCGTCGAGCCAGTCCTTCACGGCTTCGACCGCGTTCTCGCGCGATGCGCTGATCAGGTTCAGCACGCCGGCCGGCACGCCAGCTTCGTGCGCGAGCATCACGAGCGCGAGTGCGGTGAGCGGCGTGTCTTCCGCGGGCTTGCCGACCACCGTGCAGCCCGCCGCGAGCGCCGGGGCGATCTTGCGAGCAATCATCGCGAGCGGAAAATTCCACGGCGTGATGGCCGCGAAGATGCCCACCACCTCCTTGATCGCGCTCATGCGCTTGCCGCGCTGCTGCTGCGGGATGATGTCGCCGTAGATGCGCGTCGCCTCGTCCGCGAACCACGCGACGTAGGACGCGCCGTACATCATTTCGCCCTTGCCCTTGGCGAACGGCTTGCCTTGTTCGAGCGAGATCAGGCGGCCGAGCGCGTCGGCGTTTTCGAGCATCAGCGCGTGCCAGCGATGCAGCACTGCCGCGCGATCCTTCGGCAGCGTGTCGCGCCACGCGGGGAACGCCTGCGCGGCGGCATCGGCGGTCCATTTGCCGCCGATGAAGTTGTCGGCCTTGATCAGATCTTCGAGCGTGTAGCGTTGAGTCGTGATGGTCTCCGTGTACGGACGTGCGATGGCCTCACGCTGTGCGGCGTGACGTGAATGTGCAATGGGAACGAGACGCACGCCTCAATGATGAGATGAGGCTGTGAGAACAGCGTTTCGAGCGGATAGCTCGACTTGACGAACGCCGTCTTGATGATGACGTAGCTGAAGTACTTCTCGATGCCGATATTGCGCTCGAGCAGCCCTTCGATGATGTTCTGGTAATGGCTGACGCTGCGGGTGACGAACTTGAGCAGGTAGTCGTATCCGCCGCTCGCCAGATGACATTCGACGATCTCGTCGACATCCTTGACCGCATCGACGAAGCGCAGGAAATCCTCGCGCCGATGATCGGCGAGCGTGACTTCGGTGAAAACCACCTGCACGTCGCCGAGCTTCTCCAGTTGAATCTGCGCCCCGTAACCGACGATATACCCCGGCCTTTTCCAGCCGCTTCACGCGGATCAGGCAAGGGCTGGGTGACAGGCCGACGGCTTCCGCGAGTTCGACGTTGGTGATGCGTCCGCGTTTCTGCAACTGCGTGAGGATACGCAGATCGATTCGGTCCAGCTTGACGTCGTTGCTCATCGCGGAAGGTCTGTTATCATATATCGGTGGTCGCCTAATGGCATCACGCAGCCGCGAGCGGTTTGGCGGCGCTGGCGGGCTTGAGCGCGGCGCGCACGTCGCTTGCGACGAGCACGTCGTCGAGCGTCTTCGTCAGGCGCTCGAACAGCAGTTCGAATTCGCTTTCCGTGTAGCACAGCGCCGGTGCGAAGCCGAGGATGTTGTCGCCGAACGCGCGGAACACGAGGCCGTTCTGATACGCCACCGCCGCGATCCGGTCCGGCAGCTTGAGCGATGCATCGAAGCCGCGCTTGCTGTCCTTGTCCGACGCGAGTTTGAGCGCGCCCAGCAAACCGTGATGCCGCGAATCGCCGACCAGCGGATGCGCAAGCAGCGTGTCCAGCCCTTGCGCGAATTGCGGCGCACGCGCCTGCCCGTTCGCGAGCAGGCCGCTTTCGTGATAGAGGCGCATTACTTCGAGGCCGATCGGCCGCGCTCACCGGATGCGCCGAATATGTGTGGCTGTGTGGCCGTGGCCGATCGGCGCGGCGGCGGCGCCGTCCGCGATACCCTGATATACCTTGTCCGACATCAGCACCGCGCCCATCGGCGCGTAGCCGGCGGTGAGGCCCTTGGCGACCGTCATCAGGTCCGGCTCGACGCCTTCGCCTTCGCACGCGAACAGCGGGCCGGCGCGGCCGAACCCGGTGATCACTTCGTCTGCGACGAACAGGATGTCGAGCTTGCGGCAGACTTCGCGCATCGACTTGAGCCAGCCGGCCGGCGGCACGATCACGCCGCCCGAGCCCTGAATCGGCTCGCAGAAGAATGCGGCGACGTTGTTCGCGCCGAGTTCCGCTACCTTAGCTTCGAGAGCGGCGACGGAGGCAGCGATCAGCGCGGCCTCGTCGGCGAAATCGTTACGGTACGCATACGGCGAAGCGATGTGATGCTGCGTCGGCAGCGGCAGGTCGAAGTTGCGATGGAACGCAGGCAGCGCCGTCATCCCCGCGCCGATCGACGACGAGCCGTGATAGCCGCGTTGCAGCGCAATGAAATACTTCTTCGACGGCCGGCCGGTCGCGTTGTAGTAATGCGTGATGAAGCGCAGTGCGGAATCGACCGCGTCCGAGCCGCCGAGCGTGAAGTAGACGTGTTGCAGCGACTTCGGTGCGAGTTCGACGAGCTTCGCCGCGAGTTCGATGGCGGGCTCGGAGCCGAAGTGGAAGTAGCCGGTGGCGTAGGGCAACTTGGTCATCTGCTTCGTCGCGGCTTCGACGATGCTCGCGTGGCCGTAGCTGGTGTTCATGCACCAGAGGCCGGAGAAGGCATCGAGCAGTTCTCGGCCTTCGATATCGCGCAGATAGACGCCATGCGCGGAATCGAGCACGGTGACGCCGCGCGCCTCGTGCGCACGATAATTGATGACGGGGTGGATCAGATACTGGCGGTCGGACTCGATAAGCGACTGTTTCGACATGATGCGGTTCTCTTTCCGGTTCTCTTTCCTCAGAATGGAGACATTGACTGTTCCATACTATCGGCTAAGGCGCATCGCGCGCTTTGCCAAATAAATCGCGGAAAAGCGCAATTGCCGCATTTTGCGCGGGCGGACAGCATTTTGTGCTGCGGTGTCGGGCGAAAGTGAAAGTTACCGGAAACCGCGAGACTCCCGGCATCGCCGGACTCTGGACAGGAGCATCACGCATGACGAGCGATCAGAACCAGGCCCCCGAAAGCACCGCCGCGCGTGTCGCATTGCATGCTAAAATCGATTCACTGCCGCATGTGCTGAAAGACCGCGTCGGCCTTTGCTTGCTCGTGCCGGGCGACGACTAGCGCGAACGCGGCGACATGAACTCGGACTTCACGCGGCCGTTTCGCGTGTCGATTGTCGCGCGGGCGCGCTTCATCGAGGATCTCGTAATCGAACGGGCGGCGCATGGACTCACCCAGTACGTGATCCTCGGCGCGGGGCTCGATAGCTTCGCGCAGCGCTGCGCCGATATCGTCTCGCGGCTGACGATCTTCGAAATCGATCAGCCCGCGCCGCAGGCATGGAAGCGTCGCCGTCTGATCGAAGCGGGTTTCGGCGTGCCGGAAAACCTGCGCTTCGTGCCGGTCGATTTCGAGGCAGGCGAGCGCTGGCGCGAGCATCACCGTGATCGCGCCGCCAATGCGCGTGGCGATCTGTGCGAAGGGCATCAGTTCCATGCGGTTCGTGGCGGTGGGGATGGCGACGTCGCCGGTGCCGCCGAGTCCGCTGTGCGTCGCATTGACGATGGCCGCCTCGACCGGATACATGCCGGTCCAGCGCGCGACCACAAAGCCGGTGCCGATCAGGGTCAGCTCGGTGGAGACGGCCGTCACGATATTGACCCAGTGGAACGCGGCGACGATCTCGCCGGCGTCATCGCGACCGAGATGGCGAACATCAGCGGATAGGTGACGGCGGTCGAGAAGAAGCCGTACATGAAGCGCGCGCCGCCCCGCCAGCGCGGCGACACCAGTGCGAAGAACTGCGCCGCGACCACCAGCACGAGCATCACGACCGGCGCGGGCCAGTCGAAGTATTGATGGCTCAGCACGCCGACCAGATAGAACGCGATAGCCGTCGCCCCCGCGAACTCACATCGAATTCGAACGACGGCCCTTTGGATTCGGCGATTTGGTCGTGCGTGTCGTCGATGGTGAGCCGCCCGTTGCCGGTCAGCTTCGGACGGCGCGAACCAAGATAGCTCAACAGGCCAGGCCCGCGCTGCAGATGGCCGCGATATTGCCGAGCATCACCGCCGAGAGCGCCTGCGCGAACAGTGGCTCTTGCTCGACGCTGAGAATTTGCGCGTAGCCCGCCGAGAGCGGCAAAGCGCCTTCGCCGACACCGCCTGCCATGATCGGCACGACGACCATGAAGAGCGCGTGCCTGACATCCAGCCCGAGCGCCGTGCCGACGCACGCCGCCACCACCACCGGAACGAAGATGCGCACGAAGCCTTTGACCAGCGTCTGCCGGTCCATGCTCAGCACGCTGCCGACGATGATCGCCGCGATGAACAGATACAGGAAGTTCGACTGCTTCGTGAAGGTCGTGACCGCCTTGGTGATCGGCGCGGGCATGATCTTGTAGTAGACCAGCATCGACGGAATGAAGGCCGCGAAGAATAAGGGCCCACGCCCGGCCCGGATAAGCGTAATGCGCGACCATGTCTTCGGCCAGCACTTGCGGGTCGTCGAACATGTCCTCGATGCTGCGTGCGGCGGCGCAGGGCACGGCATCGCCGAACAACTTTTCCCATTCGAGCGCCGAGCGTTGCGTGAGCGCCGCGTGCAGTTGCGGCACGATCTCGTCCCGGTGAATCGCGCGCTTGCGCACCGTGTCGTAACGCTCGTCGCTCGCGATCGCCTGCAGGCCGGTGAGTTCGAAGTGCGGCGTATTCGCGGACAGATACAGATAGCCTTCGCGCGTCGGAATGCCGGCGATGCCACCCGACGCATGTCGCGGCCGACGTCCTTCGGCTCGCTGTCGGCCCAGATCATGCGCGCGGGCTGCATGGTCAGCGCGCTGCGCAGCAGCGACACGCCGACATACTGACTTGCGCTGCTCTTCTCGCGCGCGAACAGCGCTGACGCCACGCTCGACGACACCAGCGCCGCCGCATAGTAATCGACCACGGAGCCGTACAGCACTTCCGGCGGCCCTTCCTTCGGGCCTTGCAGCGTGCACATGCCGGTCATCGTTTGCAGGACCTGGTCGTAACCGGCCTTGTCCTTGTTCGGGCCGCTGTCGCCGTAACCCATCACCGCGCAATAGATCAGGTGCGGGTTGATCTCGCGCAACTGCTCATAGGCGATACTCAGCCGCGCCGGCACGCTCGGGCGGAAATTGTGCACCAACACGTCGGCTTGCTTCACCAGCGAGATCAGCATGTCGAGCGCCCGCGCTATTTCAGATCGAGCACGATGCCGGGCTTGCCGCGATTCACGCCGAGAAACGCGCGGCTTTCCGCTTCGAGCGTGGATGGATACTTGCGCAGGTTGTCGCCGGTGGGCGGTTCGATCTTGATGACTTCCGCGTCCTGATCGGCGAGCAGCGTGCAGCCGTACGGTCTCGCGATATATACGCTCAGATCGAGCACGCGCACGCCGGTAAGCGGCCCGCCGCGTCCAACGTTCTGTTCCATGACGTCCGTTTCCTTTTCGATGCTGCCGCACTGCTCGTCGGTCAGCAGGCCGAGCTGCGCCGCATCCTGGACCAGCGCGCGCGCGCTCGACGAATGGCGGGTCGATCATCCGGCCGTCGACGACATAGGCGCCCGACGCCCTTGGCGTCTGCGTCGCGGGCGGCGACGACCACGTGCACCGCATGCGCGATGTCTTCGTCGCTCGGGCGGAACACCTCGTTGGCGATTGTGATCTGGCTCGGATGAATGCAGCTCTTGCCGATGAAGCCGAATGCGCGCGCTATTTGCGCTTCGGTGTGGAAACCGTCGGCGTCCTTGATGTTGGCGAACGCGGTGTCGTAAGCGAACACGCCCGCTTCGCCCACCGCCATGCGCAGCGAGAACATCGCCTCCTGAATGGCGAAGGTTTCGCGCCGCGCGATGCCGAGTGGCTCGAACAGATCGTCCAGGCCGAGCCGCAGCGTGCGCGGCGTCTCGACATTGAGCAGCAGGCCGATCGGCGCGGTGACGCCGTTCGCGCGTTCGGCGGCTGCCAGCGCGTCGGCGGCGCGCACGTCGTCGGCGGATTCGGGCTTGGGCAGGTTGACGAGCGACACGCCGTTGCGCGCGACCGCGTCGATATCGGCGGCGAAATGCGGCGTGTCCAGCGTGTTGACACGCACGATCAGCGTCTTGTCGGAGGCTAAGGCGTCGTCGGTCACGCGCCTCCCGTTGCCGATGCCGACCGAGGCGCACCGTTTCGGCGTGGTGTAGCAGCGCGCATCGCCGCGGGCGCGGCGATGCGCCATTTCAGCGAAAAAGAAGCGCTAAAGGCATCCACGCCCGCGCGATCATCCGCATGCGGCCTCGCTCAAACCGATCGCATCGAATGCTTCCGGCTGCGGCGCGCCGCTCTGGCGTATCAGGTCGTAAACATAGTACCACTATATTATAAGATCCATGGCATTATAAGAGCTTCTTCATCCTTTGCATGAGGAAGCGATGGACTGG
>LFJI01000158.1 GCA_001235855.1 Candidatus Burkholderia brachyanthoides | reverse complement strand
TGGATCGCCGGTACCGCTCTCCAGCTGCCTCAGTTAATTCCCCTCTTGTTGTCATACTGAGCCTCGTCATAAGTCGCTCCTGCCAGCCGTCTGACAGGTAGTAAAATACTTGAGGTAACGAGCCTTGCTCGGTAACAAATAACCTGAGTCAATGCGCTCACTCCACCCACGGGGATGACTTCGCGAATTTCGCGGCGTTCTACCCGTTCTATCTCGACGAACATCGCAACCTGACCTCGCGCAGGCTGCATTTCGTGGGCTCGCTCGGCGTGATCGGCTGTCTTGCGATGGCGATCGCCACACTGGACTGGCTATGGCTGCCTCTGCCCGCCGCGATCGTGTGCGGTTACGGATTCGCGTGGATCGGCCATTTCTTTTTCGAGAAAAACCGCCCGGCGGCGACGTTTCGCCACCCGGTCTATAGCCGGATGGGCGACTGGGTGATGTTCAAGGACATCTGCATCGGCAGAAGCATCGGCAGAATTTCGCTGTGACGCTCACGCCTGCGGCGGCAGCGACGAGCGCGGCGTCTCGCGCAGGCGCGCATTGCTCTGCGCCCGCACCCGCGCCGCGATCAGCGAACCGAGCGTGACGTTCAGCTTTTCGTTTTCCAGCGCGCCCATCAACGCAGCGCAATCGACATGCGCGGCTTCGAGCCGCAACTGATACGCCAGTTCGTCGCGATCGATCACGAAATGGCCGTACAGCATGTCCACCGTGAGCTGCTTCGGGTTGGCGATCAGCATATAGCGCGGCATGCGCGAATCTTCCAGCCGGCCGATCCAGCCGAGCGCGTCGAGCCGCGCGATCAGACGCGTCGAGGTGTCCATGTCACAGCGTGCCATCTTCGAAAGTTCGAGCGCGGTATAACCCGGCTTGCCTGCTTCACGCGATTCGACCAGCTGCGCGAGAATCTCGAGTGCATCGAGCAGATCGCTGCCCGGAAACGCGCGCCGATGACAGCGCGCCGACCACGGTATCGCGCCATTCGACCTTGCAGTTCGGCATGTAGACGTAGGTGATCGTGAAGCCGAACACCGTGATGGGCAACGACAGGCTGACGCCGAACAGCATCGGTCCGATGCGAGATGATCGCCCAGTAGACCAGCATGCGCTGCGCGATGGGCCGCACCTTCTTCACGCGCCAGATGACATTGAAGGCGAACTCGACGGTCATCATCGTCATCACGGCCGTGACGAACAGGATGATCATGCCGACCGTCGTCAGGCTCTTGGCCTCTTGGCCTTGGCCGCGAACTGGTTCAGGTACTTGAAGATCTGGTCGTTGATCTGCGGCGGCATCAGGCGCACCGACAGAAAATCCTGCAACGAAGCCTGAAACGAGCCGAAGATCGGAAACGCCGTGAACAGCGCGAACGCGACGGTCGCGAGCGGCACGATGGACAGCACGCTCGTGAACGTGAGACTGCCGGCCACTTGCGCGACGCGGTCCTCGCCGAAGCGCTGCCCGACGAAGCCTGGCCAGCCGCTGGATGGCCGCGAGATCGATGGAAATTTGCTGCAAACGCATTCTCCGGATGGTAGTGTTCCCCGCGCATGCGCCGCGCCACGGGAACCTCACCCTACCTATAATAGCCGTTCACTAGAAAGGTCTTATGAACGACATCCTCGTGCTTTACTACAGCCGCCACGGCGCCACGCGCGAACTAGCGCTCGCGATCGCGCAGGGCGTCGACAGCGTCCCCGGCATGCAGGCGCGCATGCGCACCGTGCCGCCGGTATCGACCGTTTGCGAAGCGACCCGGCCCGACATTCCCGCCGACGGCCCGCCCTACTGCGAGTTGCGCGATCTTGAGGAATGCGCCGGTCTCGCGCTCGGTTCGCCCACCCGTTTCGGCAACATAGCGGCATCGCTCAAATACTTTCTCGACGGCACCATGCCGCAATGGCTCGCGGGCGCGCTGTCTGGCAAGCCCGCCTGCGTGTTCACGTCCACCGGCAGCCTGCACGGCGGCCAGGAAAGCACCCTGCTGTCGATGATGCTGCCGCTGCTACATCACGGCATGGTGATCGTTGGCATTCCATACACTGAATCCCGCCTTACGACCACCCAAAGCGGCGGCACGCCTTACGGCGCCTCCCACCACGCGCGCAGCGGCGACGAGTCGCTACGCAGCGGCATCACCGCCGACGAAAAGGCGCTCGCCGTCACGCTCGGCGCGCGGCTCGCCCGCACCGCGCTAGATCTGGTGCGCGGTATACAGTCGCGATGAACCGGCCATGAATGCGCCTCCGGCCGATTCCGCGCACGACAACGGCGCTTTCGCGCTCGGCGCGCTGGCGAGCCTCGCAGCGCTGATCGTGCTTGCGCTCCTGTGGGATCGCGCCGCTGCATCCCGGCGCGTGGGCGCTGGCGCTCAAGGCCCTGCTGCTCGCCTGCGCGCTGCCCGGCGTCGCCAGACGCAATCTGTACACGCTGCAATGGGCGTCGATGCTCGTGCTGCTCTATCTGGCCGAAGGCGTGGTGCGCGGCATGACCGACTCCGGCCTGTCCGCGTGGATCGCGTGGATCGAGGCCGTGCTCGCGCTCGTCTTCTTCGTCTGCGCGCTGGGCTATGTCGTGCCCTTCAAGCGCGCAGCGCACCTCAGGACTCGCTCGCATGCACGTGCGAAAAAAGGTTGAGACGTTCGTTTTTTCGACTCCGTAACCCGTAACCATTCATGCGTGATGCTTTGTAGCACGATTCGTGTCGCGACGCGCGCGCCTATGCCATTCGGCCAGGCATCGCGCGCCGTGCCTGCGCGATATTGTCGGCTGCGCTCCTAACGCGTTCATCGCCCACACTTCATGACCGACACCACCGCCTGCTTCGTCTCCGCCTGCGTCGAGCTGCTCGGCGCGCCGCACGTCCTGACCAATACCCACGACACCGGGCCGTACCTCGTCGACTGGCGCCGCCGCTATCGCGGCGAGGCCTGCGCCGTGCTGCTGCCCGCCGATACGGAACAGGTCGCCGACCTCGCGGGCGGCACGACACCCGATGTGAGCGGCGCGCAGGCCGTCGTCAGCCTGAAGCGCCTGAACCCGTGTTCGCGACATCGATCCGCACAACAACACCATCACGGTCGAAGCCGGCGTCGTGCTGGCGGAGATCCAGTCGCGCGCCGAAAGCGCCCAACGCCTCTTTCCGTTAAGCCTCGCCGCCGAGGGAAGTTGCACGATCGGCAGCAATCTTTCAACCAACGCGGGCGGCACCGGCGTGCTCCGCTACGGCAACACGCGCGAACTGTGCCTCGGGCTCGAAGTGGTCACGCCGCAGGGCGAGATCTGGGACGGCCTGCCGCGGGCTGCGCAAGGACAACACCGGCTACGATCTGCGTGATCTGTTCATCGGCGCGGAAGGCACGCTCGGCATCATCACCGCCGCCGTGATGAAGCTGCATCCCGCGCCGGTCGCAAAGGTCACCGCGCTCGCGGGGCTGGCGTCGCCGCACGCCGCGCTGGACTTTCTCTCGATGGCGCAGCGTCATGCCGGACCGCTTCTGACCGGCTTCGAACTGATGTCCGACTTTTCGATGCGGCTGGTCGGCCGTCATTTTCCGCAGTTGCGTTATCCGTTCGGCGAACCGCACGGGCAGACCGTGCTGCTCGAACTCTCCGACAGCGAAAGCGAAGAACACGCCCGCACGCTGTTCGAACGGCTGATGGAAGACGCCATCGAACACTGCATCGTCGAGGATGCGGTGGTGGCCGAAAGCCTCGCTTAGTCTCAGGCGTTCTGGGATTTGCGTGAGCATATCCCGCTCGCTCAGGCCGAGGAAGGACTGAACATCAAACATGACATCGCGGTGCCGATCTCGAGCATCGGCCGCTTCATCGACGAGACCGACGCGATCGTCCAGCAGGCCGCGCCCGGCGCGCGCATGGTGATCTTCGGCCATCTCGGCGACGGCAATCTGCACTACACAACGTGCAGGCACCCGAGGGCGTCGACGCGAAGCAGTTTCTCAACGTATCAGACGCCGGTCAACGCAGTCGTGTATGAGCCGGTGCACAAGCATCGCGGCAGCATCAGCGCGGAACACTGGCTCGGGCACCTCAAGGTGGACGAGGCGATGCACTACAAGTCGCCCGTCGAAGTGCGGCTGATGCTGGCGCTCAAGTCGGCGCTCGATCCCGACAACCTGATGAACCCCGGCAAGGTCGTGCGCTAGCAGGAGAATGCCGCATGAAGATACGCGTGCTGTCCGATCTGCATCTGGAATGCGACGAGCCGCTGGCGATTCCCTACGCCCGAGGCCGATCTCGTCGTGCTGGCGGGCGATATCCGCAATCACGCGGAAGCGCCGCGCTGGGCCGCCGGCAACTTCGATTCCGGCATGCCGGTGGTTTACGTGCCCGGCAATCACGAGTATAATGATGCCGAGTTCGGCGCGATGGAAGTCGCGATGCAGGACGCCTCGCGCAGCGAGGACAACGTGCACTTCCTGAACAACACGTTGCTCACGCGATCGAGACGGCCAAGGCGGCCTGCGCGAAAGTCATGCTCGACTATCAGGGGCTGATCCAGCTCGCGTGACCCGAGCCCGACGGCGAGCCGCGCGCGTTCACACCGGACGATTCGCTGGCGCTGCACGAACAGGCGCGCGTGGCTCGAGAGCGAACTGGTCAAGCCCTTCGCGGGCAAAACCATCGTCGTCACGCATCATGTGCCGATGCGCGAGAGCCTCACGCCGCGTTATGCGCGGGACATCGCATCGGCGGGCTTCGTGAATCATCTGCCCGGGCTGGTGCGCGCACCGGTATCGCTGTGGATTCACGGCCATACGCACACCTCGTTCGATTACACGATCGATGGCGCGCGTGGTGTGCAATCCGCGCGGCTACTTCGATAAGCGCAGCGGCCAGTAGGAAAATCCGGAATTCACGTGGGACAAGGTGGTCGAAATCTGACGCATGTCACGGCGGCAGTGAGCAGCCAACGAAGTCGAAGCAGCCAAAGAAGCGAAGAAGTTGGAATCAGCGGAGGAACGCCATGTGTGACCGAAGCAGCCAGCACCGACTGCCGGCGCATTACGCGCAACGCCTGCATCTGAAGAACCCGTTCGTCCTCGTCGATGCCGCCAACCGGCGCCCCGGCTATAATCTGTTGCCCGGCACGCATCTGCTCGCGGTGTATCCCGACGAAACCATCCGCGCGGTGCGCTGGGGTTACTGCCCGCCGTGGACCGTTCAGAAGAAGCTGCCGCAGACCATCAATGCGCGCGTCGAGACGGCATCGACCAGCGCGTATTTTCTTCGAAACTTGTGGAAGAAGGCGCGCATCCTGATTCCCGCCGACGGCGAGCCGATGTTTCTCGCCGCGCTCACCAACATCATGCGCGAGGAAGATGCCGTGGCGCCCGGCGCGGGCTTCGTCATCGTGACGGCGGCGGCGGACGAAGGGCTCGTCGATGTGCACGACCGCCATCTGCTGGTGTTCTCCGCCGGTTACGGCAAAACGCTGGCTCGATCCCGCCGCGACGGGCGACGATCTGGACAAACTGGTGAAGACCGATGGCGTGCCGACCGCGCATTTCGTCTGGCATCGCGTATCCACCGATGTGAACCGCGCGACCAACGACGAACTGCGTCTGATCGAACCGCTGGAAACGCTGCTTTAAATCATTGCGTCGAAGCGCGGATCAGCGATCGCGGCGCGTGTGCTCGTCGTCGATACGGATCGGCGGCACCAGACGCGGCTTCCTATCACGCTCGTTGCGCTCGCGCACGGCGTTGAACAGATCGCGCGACGCCGGAACGGCGATCAAGGTCACAAGAGCGGCGACAGCGAGTAAAAGAGACGTGCCCATTTGAATTCCCGGTAAAGATGCAATTGAACGTGACCCCAGCGTAACAAGCTGTGGCTGAACCGGAAGTAAGCAAGTGTTGCGCCGCGGCTTTTTTGTGTAACAGGGCGATGCGCCAGCGTGCGGCCGGCAACATTGCCCTGTCTATGTCCGCCATCGGCCCGGACTCAGGCAACGGCGACGAATTCCTTCAGTGATTCGGCGCGTATCGGGCAGGAATTCCACCCACGTGCGGACCACGTGCGGATTTTCGCGCGAGATACTGGTGCGACGAATACAGCGCGTAGACGTTCAGTTCCTGCATCGTGTATTGCGGCAGCACACGCACCAGCGTCCCCGCGCGCAAGGCCGGCAACGCCGACGAACTCGGCAGCACGCCCATGCCTTCCTTGATCACGGCGACCAGCGGCATCGGCGACATTCACCGTGAATGGCGACTGGCCCAGGTTCACGGTTTCCTGACCGTTCGGGCCGTCGAACACCAAGCGGTCGGGCGGGAACGTCGGGCGGGAACACCAGCGTCATCAGTTGCAGACAGGTGTGCCGCACCAGATCGGACAGTACTGCGGTGCGCCGTGCTTCTCGATGTACTCCGGCGACGCGCACGCGATACTGAAAATGGTCCCGAGCCGCGCCGACACCAGCCCCGAATCCGGCAACTCGGACGCGAGCACGATGGACACGTCATACCCTTCGTCGAGCAGATCCGGCAGGCGATGCGCAAGCGTCAGGTCCACCTGCACCGCCGGATGCCGCTGCTGATAGCGGGAGATCATCGGCACGACGTAATGCTGGCCGAAGCTCGTCATCGAATGCACCTTGAGCTTGCCGGATGGACGCGCGGTGGTGTCGCCCGCTTCGGCTTCGGCCTGATCGACATAGGCCAAGATCTGCTCCAGCGTGCAATAGCGTTCGCCCGCTTCCGTCAGCGCGACACGGCGTGTCGTGTGGTTGAGCAAACGTGTGCGCCGATGCGCTTCCAGATCGGACACCGCGCGACGTGTAGGCGGTGGTCGTATTGAGATGATGCGCCGCCGTGAAGCTCCCGGCTTCGACGACGCGCACAAAGACGCGCATGTTTTGCATGCGTATCCATAGTGCCTGCTTTGGAAAGAGGTGTACAGACTGGAGACATGGGTTAACAGGTGTGTTAGAATTATAAGGGTAACACTACATTTCAAGGACTACATTTCAAGGGTAACATATTTAGCTCCTTTTGCCGCGCCCCTTCAAGCTGATCGTATCGATCCGATGATGAG
>LFJI01000157.1 GCA_001235855.1 Candidatus Burkholderia brachyanthoides | reverse complement strand
TCCTCGAAAAGCTTCACCGACTTTGTTCGCGAATCAGTGGAACGGGACACTAGCTTGCCGCGCAGCGCGGCGAAGGCATCGGTCAAGATGCTTTTGATGCTGAGCGGAAACATGCGGCGGCGCAGGCGCCCGGTCGCGATGTTCATCGCGAGATAGACGATGAAGTTCGCGACCAGCAGCCACATCGCCGCGAAATGCCACTAGATCGCGCCGCTGAGCCAGCCGCCGAGCGTGATGGTCGAAGGAAACGTGATCGACTTGAAGATGGGTGACGCGTTATAGATCTGCCAGCCGCTCGTCACCATGATGACGATGGCGAGCGCATTGAGCCAATGCGTGATGCGCAGCCATAGAGGTTGTACTTGCACGTGATGCCTCGTCTGTCGTGGATGCTGCGTGGACGGTACGCTGCGCATGTAGTCACGAAGCACTGAACGATCGGTGACCTCTCCATGATTTTTTTGTCATTTTCGGCGGCTCGCGCGCGTGCTCTGGCTAGAATGTCGTCAATGCAAACGAGGCTGCGCACGCGTGACCATCCTGGTGATCGAAGACGACCGCAAGACCGGCGACTACCTGAAGAAAGGGCTCACGGAGTCCGGCTATCAGGTCGATCTCGTGCGCAACGGCGCGGACGGCCTGCATCTGGCGCTCGCCAATCCGTATGAGCTGGTGGTGATCGACGTGATGCTGCCCGGCATCGACGGATGGCAGATCATGTCGGCGTTGCACGCCAAACGTGACCTGCCTGTCATTTTTCTCACCGCGCGTGATCACGTGAGCGACCGCATCCAGGGTCTCGAACTCGACGCGGACGACTACCTCGTCAAGCCGTTCTCTTTCACCGAACTCGTGCTGCGTATCCGCACGCTACTCAGGCGTGGTGTGATGCGCGAGTCGGATACCTTTCAGATCGCCGATCTGCATGTCGATGTGCTGCGCCGCAGGGTGACGCGCAAGAGCGTCGATATCGCGTTGACCAACAAGGAATTCGCGCTGCTGCATCTGTTCTGCAAGCGTTAGGGCGAAGCCTTGTCGCGCACGCAGATCGCCTTCGAGGTGTGGAACATGAACTCCGACAGCGACACCAATGTGGTCGATGTCGCGGTTAAGCGCCTGCGAGCGAAGATCGACAATCCGTTCGAACTCAAGCTGATTCACACGGTGCGCAGCATCGGCTATTCGTTCGGAGAAGACACGTGAAGCGGCATTCGCGCTCACTCGCGATACGCATCGCGCTTTCGTTCGCGGTCATCGTGTGCGTGGTGGTGAGCATGGTCGGCGCGTCGCTGTATCACGCCACCAACTCCGCTCTTTCGACGCGCGCGGACTATCAGTTGATCGGGCGCGTCGAGCATTTCCGTTCGCTATTGCGCGACCTTTACACGATCAAGGAACTGGAAGCGCGCCCCAAGCTCTTCGAGACGATGCTAGGCGACAGTCAGGACGTAATCATGTTTCGCCGCGCGGGATCGGCTCCGTTTATCGACGTGAATCCCGATCATATGCGCGTGCCGCCGCTGCATGTCGTGCCGGTGACGCAACCCGTGGGGACTCGATGCGCTCTACGAAGGCGTGCGTCCCGATGGCATCCGCCTGCGCTGGGTCGGCGCGCAGGCGCGTATCGGCGAAAACGACGAGGTGGTCGAGATCATCGCGGCGCATGTGATGACGCAGGAGTCGCGCGTGCTGTCCATGTATCTCTGGCGCGTGTGGGTCAACATCGTCGGCGCGGCGCTCATTACGCTGGTGCTCGCGTATTGGGTCACGCGGCGCGTGCCG
The DNA here is from genome assembly GCA_001235855.1 of Candidatus Burkholderia brachyanthoides. Lineage (GTDB taxonomy): Bacteria > Pseudomonadota > Gammaproteobacteria > Burkholderiales > Burkholderiaceae > Caballeronia > Caballeronia brachyanthoides. The sequence goes on along the minus strand of LFJI01000157.1, from coordinate 5,310 downwards.
CCGCCGCTCAGGCTCATGGCCAACAAGGCCGCTGAAATCACGCCAGACCGTTTATCCGCGCGTCTCGATGTCGCGCACGTGCCCGCGCCGAACTGCAAAGCCTCGCGTGCTCGTTCAACGCGATGCTCGACCGCCTCGAAAACGGTTACGAACGGCTGCTGCAATTCTCAGCGGATCTCGCGCACGAACTCAGGACGCCCATCGGCACGCTGATCGGCGAGACGCAAGTGACGCTCGCGCATGAACGCAGCGTCGCGGAAGAAGACGGCGCGCGCATCGTCGTGCGCAATCGCGGGCCGCGTGTCGAGCAGGAAAAGTTGGGACGCCTGTTCGACCGTTTTTATCGCAGCGATGCGGCGCGCAGCGAGTTTACCGAATCGAGCGGACTGGGCTTGTCGATCGTGCAGGCGATCATGCGGCTGCACGGCGGCAGCGCGTCCGCCGCCTGCACGCAAGATGGATGGATCGAATTCACGCTGTGGTTTCCGCGTGACAGTTCCATCGCATCGTCAGACGCCGCTACCGCAAAGGCGCCGGCATAGCCTGCTGTTTCGCCAGCAGCCCATGAATCTGCGCGACGACCGCCGCGCCTTCGCCCACCGCCGCCGCGACACGCTTGGTCAAACTGGAGCACACATCGCCGATGGCAAACACAACCCGGCACGCTCGTCTCCAGCATCATGACGCCTTCGGTGCGGCCTTCGTGCGCCTCGGGAGCGGTCAGCACGAAGCCCTTGGCATCCACATGACGTTGCAGTTGCGCAGCCAGTCGGTGCTCGGGTCCGCGCCGCCGGTGAACAGGAACAGATGACGCGACTCGATCGTGATCGCACCGTCGGGACACTTGCAGCGAATCGCGGTGAACGCGCGCTCGTCGCCATCGAGCGAAGTGATCTCGGTATGCGTGCGCACCGTCACGTTGGGCATCGACGCGATGCGCTCCACTAGATAGTGCGACATGCTCGCCGCCAGGCCCGCGCCGCGCACCAGCACATGCACGTGCTTCGCATGCGACGCCAGAGACACGACCGCCTGACCCGCCGAATTGCCCCCCGCTGACCAGCACCACTTCCGAGTTCTTGCACAGCTTCGCTTCGACCGGCAACGCCCAGTAATACACGTGCCGTGCCCTTCGTAGCGCTCCAGCCCGACGATGGCCGGCCGCCGGTACGCCGCACCCGAGCGATCACGACCGTCCTGGTCGACACCAGCGTGCTGTTTTCCAGTTCGATCTGGATCGGCGTGCGGTCGCATCGCAGCCCCTTGATCTTGGTCGGAATGGCGATATGCGCGCCGAACTTCTGCGCCTGCACGAACGCGCTGCCCGCCAACGCCTGCCCGGAGACGCCGGTCGGAAAACCCAGATAGTTTTCGATGCGCGAACTCGTGCCCGCCTGCCCGCCCGGCGCGCGGCAATCGAACACCGTCACCGACAGGCCTTCGGACGCCGCATACACCGCCGTCACGAGTCCGGCCGGTCCCGCGCCGACCACGGCAACATCGTAGACATGCTCGGGGTCGAACTCCGGCAGCCAGCCGAGTTGCGTCGCGACCTGATTCGCGTCGGGCGCGCAGCACGGTGCCATTGGGGCAGATGACGAGCGGAAAATCCGCCGTCGATGCCCAGATGCGCTCGAGCAGCGTGATGGCGTCCGGGTCCGTGCAGGCATCGATGACGGTGTGCGGATAGCCGTTGCGCCGCAGAAAGCCTTGCAGCGACACGAGGCGCGTGCATCGTCGGACTGGCCGAGCAGCACCGGGCCGCTGCCCTTCTCGATCAGACCGACGCGGCGCAGGATCAGCGCACGCATGATGCGCTCGCCGAGTTTGGCCTCCGCGACCAGCAGCGCGCGCAGGCGTTTCGGCGGAATCACGATGCCTTCGACTTAGTCGACCGCCATGCCATCCACGAGGCAGGGCTTGCCGGATAATTGCGCCACTTCCGCCAGAAAATTGCCCGCGCCGTGCTCGCGCACCAGATGCTCGTTGCCGAACGCATCGCGCCGGATCACGCGCACCGTGCCCTTCAGCACGATCACCATGCCGCGTCCGGTTTCGCCGGTGCGGAACATCCATTCGCCTGCGTCGTAGCGCGCGGGCTTGCCGAAGCGGCTCATGCGCTCGATCTCGTTCTCCGTCAGCACGGGGAACATCTGATGTTCGCGCGTCTGCTGCGGCGAGAACGCCGCGCTGTTGTCGTTCGTGGTGGGCGCGGGCGCGCCGGTGCACACGACATTGGGATCATCCGACGGCTCGCGCGCGTTCCATGCCACACGTCGGGCATGCCTTCGCCGTGCTCGCTGTTCGGGTTTGTGCTCATGCGCGATCTCCATGTGGAAAGCCTTCATGCATCGATCCCGGGCCTGCTGCGGCCGCTGCGGCCGGATTGAGCGGCATGGCCCAGGTCTGCACCATCTGCTCCGCCTCTTCCGGCGAGCTGGCCATGATTTCGCCGAACTCCGTCAGGTTGGCAACGCGAAAGCCCGCGAGCCGCCATGCGTCCAGTCCGCCCGTCAGCGGGCAGGACGTCCTTGGAGCCTGCGGTGCGCATGGTCTTCGCCATTCCACGCGGCGGACACTTCGTTGGGGCAGGAGCAATAGATCACGACCTTGCGCGCCTTGTCGTAGCTCGCGATGATCCTCGCCAAGTCGCGCTCGTCGGCGAACATCGAGCCGGGAATCGCGAACGGGTCGAGCATGCGCTTCTCGGGCGAGCGGATATCGAGAATGATCGGCAGCGGCTGGTCGTTGATCAGCGCATACAACTGATCGACGCTGATGCGCGCCTTCTCCAGCGTCGCCATGAGCGCGCGACGCCGCCACCAGCGATAGGCCACGTAGACTGCGAGCAGCGCTGCGACGACGAGCACCTGCCGGCCGAGTTGCGACATCATCGCGAAGAACATCTCCAGTTGCGACGCGAACACGACGCCCACCGTGAGCCCCACCGCGCTCCACAGCGCGATACCCGCGCCGTCGTGCAGAATGAAGCTGCGCAGCCTGACGCCCATCGCACCCGCGAGCGGCACCGACACGAGCGACAGGCCGGGGATGAACTTCGACACCAGCAGCACGCGCACGCCCCACTTGCCGAAAAAGCGCTCGGTCTTTTTCACGCAGGTTTCACGCGAGAGCGAAAGTTTGCAGATGGTCTTGAGCGTTTTGTCGCCGTACTTGCGGCCGCCCTGGAACCAGACCAGATCGCCGAGCACGCCGATGAGCGACGGCCAGAACGCCCCGCCATTCACCGCCATCAAGGCGACGGATGCGCCGACGACGATCAGGGTCGGCAAGGCGGGTACCGGTAGCCCGAGCGCCGAACCCATCACATTCACGAATACGATCGCCGGGCCGAATTTATCGACTAGCTGATGGAGCAATATGGGAATCTCCCGCACGCAACGGCGCGCGCTTTGAGGCGGACGGGACGACGGAGCTTCGCGCGGGATGACGGCGTGTGGAGGCGCAAAACGAATGAGAAACGAGCTTCGAGCGCTCGCGATTCATGGCAGGGCAGGCGCCACCGGGCTCTGCGGCGCCTGTTTGAAGTGAAGGTTTAGGAGCTTCGGGCAACGCTGCTTGCGCGCGCGCCGGATTCCACGCTCCGGGCCAGCTACAGACGATCTTTTCGATGCGTTCGTCGCGCTGCCAGTCGATGCGCGCCACCGTTTCCTCGCCCGCCACTTCGCGCAGCGCCGCGACCATCTCGTTCACGCTGACCGACAGTCCCGGCAGGTTGATGACCGGCCGGATGCCGAACTTTGCGCGTTCGATTTGCAGCCGGCGAAGAGCGCCTCGATGGCGCTCTTCGGCGACAGCAGCCACACGCGCGTATCGCTGCCGACGGGGCAGACCGAGCGTTCGCCGTTGAGCGACTCGCGGATGATGCCGCTCGCGAACGACGACGCTGCCGCGTTCGGCTTGCCCGGCCGCACGCTGATGGTCGGCAACGCGTCCGTCGACGAAACCGCGCCGCGTGTAATCCGACAGCAGTAATTCGGCGATGGCCTTCTGCGTTTCGTACGACGATTGCGGGTTCAGCGCAGTATCGTCCTGCACGATATCGGGCAGCGTACCGCCGTACACCGCGACGGAACTCGTGAATACGACGCGCGGCACATGGCCCGCCGCGCGGCAGACCTCGAGCAGCACGCGCGAGGCGTCGAGATTGATCTTCATGCCGAGATCGAAGTCGGCTTCTGCCTGGTCGCTGACGATGGCGGCGAGATGGAAGATGGCGTCGGTCTTCGTGTCGATATAGCGTTCGAGCACGGCGCGGTCCGATATATCGCCGGTTTCGGTGCGCACGCGCTTGTCGCCGAGCAGCGTGTCGTCTTGCGGGCGCGCGACGTCGAGCAGCACCAGTTCGGTGACGGGTTTGCCGTCGAGTTCGCCGCGCGCGAGCAGCCGTTTCGCGAAACGCTGGCCGAGGAAGCCCGCACCGCCTGTGATGAGGATCTTCATGTGCGCGGCTCCTTAATTGAGATAGGGCTTGAGCCAGCCGAGGCCTTCCGAGGTGCCCGCTTTCGGACGATATTCGCAGCCGATCCAGCCTTCGTAGCCGAGCGAATCGATCGTCTCGAACAGATACGGGTAGTTCAGTTCGCCGATGTCCAGTTCATGGCGCTCGGGGACGCCCGCGATCTGGATATGGCCGATGCCTGCATTCTTGCGCTTCGTCCTGGCGGTTCAGGAAGAAACCGGGATATCGCGAGTGTTGATCGGCTCGATCACGATCGTGATGTTGGCCTTTTGGGCTTCTTTTGCTGCGTGTTCGAGGTTCTTTTTGTAGACCGTGAGGTGTTTGTCTCTTGGGTCGGTTGAGGCGATCAGGCCGGCCATGACGTGGAGTTTGTCGTTGCCCAGTACCGCCGCGTATTCGAGGCCTTTCTCTGCGCTGTTTTTGAATTCCTCTTCCCTGCCCGGGAGCGATGCAATGCCGCGTTCTCCCTTCAGTCACCCGGCAGGGCATTGAACAACGCCTGCGTCAGGTTGTTTGACTTCAAGCGCTGCTTGATCTCGCTTGCTGCATGCTCATACGGGAACAGGAATTCTAGCGCCCTGAAACCATCCTTCGCCGCGGCGGCGAAACGGTCCAGGAAGGCATGCTTCGTGTACATCATCGTTGAGTTCACGGCGAATTTTGGCATTTTTCTCTATCTCCTTTTGGGGGTTTTGCTGGCGCTTGGGTTGAAGGTCTTGGACGTGTCGTAGGCGTGTTTAGTACGGTGTGTCAGCATAATGGTCATTGTATACGGACGAATGGTTCGTCCGGAGTCGATCATGGCCTGGGATAGTAAAAACATCATG
>LFJI01000156.1 GCA_001235855.1 Candidatus Burkholderia brachyanthoides | reverse complement strand
TCCTCGAAAAGCTTCACCGACTTTGTTCGCGAATCAGTGGAACGGGACACTAGCGACTCGCACGGTTCAGTCCCGACTCAGTCCATCGACGGCAGCACACGCGGACGCCGGTCGCGGTCGGTGGCGACGTAGGTGAGCGTCGCCTCCGTCACCTTGACGACTACGACTTCGTCCTGCAGGCGCATGCGCTGCGCCCACACTTCGACGTACACGGTGACCGAGGTGTTGCCGGTCTTCACGATATCCGCGTAGAAGCTCAGCAGGTTGCCGACGAACACCGGATGCTTGAAGAGGAACGAGTTCACCGCGACGGTCGCGACGCGGCCGTTGGCGCAGGTGGATATCGCCGGAATGGACCCGGCGATATCCACCTGCGCCATGATCCATCCGCCGAACACGTCGCCATGTACATTGGCGTCGGCGGGTTGCGGGACGACGCGCAACGCAACCGGCTTTTGGGGAAGATTGGATTCGTTGGGGATGGCAACATTCCGGTTCGCATTGCCGCACGGCAGGGTGAACGGCCGAGCGCGCGAGCGCGAGCGGGGCCTTGAATCTTCTGCGATAATGTTTATTTATGAGTCAGCCCGATAGCGTCGGACGGTGCGCGAGCATGCAGCAAATTGCACGGGAAAGCACGCGTGCGACGTGCGCCCCGCTCGACGATAATTACATCCCCCGAACGCCGCGCGTGCGCCTTCTTGCGCCCACTCGCTGCTGCCGTACCTCACCACGTACAAATGGCGCGAACGCGTTCGCGTGCCTGATCGGCGCGAAGCTCGCGAACTTCGGCATGCCGATCGTGATGAAGCGCATCGTCGATGGTTTGTCGTCGGCGCAGCATCTGACCGCGTTCGGCCGCGCGCGCGATGCGCCGGGCGTCGTACTGATCGGCGGCATCGGTTTGCTCGTGGTCGCTTACGTGGCCGTGCGCCTGTCGACGTCGCTCTTCACCGAACTGCGCGAACTGCTGTTCGCCAAGGTGACGGAAAGCGCCGTGCGGCAACTCGCGCTGAAGGTGTTCCGGCATCTGCATTCGTTTTCATCTGGAGGGGCAGACGGGTCGGCATGTCGCGCGATATCGAACGCGGTACGCGCGGACCCGGTACGAAGCCTATTACGCAATCGTCACGCTGATCGCGCTGCTCACCTACATCGTGTTCACAGTGAAGGTGACGGAGTGGCGCACGCACTATCGCCGCACGATGAACGACCTCGATTCGAAGGCGAGTTCGCGCGCCATCGATTCGCTGCTCAACTACGAAATGGTGAAGTACTTCGGCAACGAGGAGTGGGAAGCACGCCGTTACGACGAGAACCTGCAGCGATACCGCGCGGCGGCGATCAAGTCGCAGCGTTCGCTGTCGATGCTGAACTTCGGTCAGCAGACGATCATCGGCACCGGGCTCGTGTTCATCCTGTGGCGCGCGACGCAAGGCGTGATGGCGGGGCGTTTCACGCTCGGCGATCTCGTGCTGATCAACACGTTCATGCTGCAGTTGTATATCCCGCTGAATTTTCTGGGCGTGGTGTATCGCGAACTGAAGCAGGCGCTGACGGACATGGACCGCATGTTTACGCTGCTCGGCGCGGGCCGCGAAGTGCCCGATGCGCCGGATGCCGCGCCGCTCGCGGCGAGCGGCGGCGCCGTGCGGTTCGAGGACGTGAGCTTCTCGTATGAGCCCGTGCGGCAGATTCTGCCCGGCGTCGATTTCACGATCGACGCCGGGACGACGACGGCGGTCGTCGGGCATAGCGGCTCGGGCAAATCGACCGACCCTGGGACGCCTGCTGTTCCGCTTCTACGATCTGGCGCGCGCGAGCGGTGGACGAATTGTCATCGACAGGCAGGACATTCGCGACGTCACGCAGGATTCGCGGCGATCGGCATCGTGCCGCAAGATACCGCTTTGCTCAACGATTCGATCTACTACAACATCGCCTACGGACGGCCTTCGGCGAGCCGCGAGGAAGTGATCGCGGCGGCGCGCGCGGCGCACATTCACGGGCGCACATTCACGGGCGCACATTCACGACTTCATCGAAGCCTTGCCGGCTGGGTACGAAACTGCCGTCGGCGAGCGCGGGCTGAAGCTGTCCGGCGGAGAAAAACAGCGCGTCGCGATCGCGCGCACGACGCTCATCATCGCGCATTGGCTATCGACGGTTGTGCACGCGCAGCAAATCATTGTGATGGATCACGGGCGCATCGTGGAGCGTGGTACCTTCGCGGAACTGCTGGCGGCGGATGGTCTCTTCGCGCAGATGTGGGCGTTGCAGCAGCAGCGCGCCGAACGCGCAGGTCGCGAGCACGCCGAACGTCGCGAAGCCCATCTGATAGCTGCCCGTGCTTTCCTTGGTAATGCCCATGATCACCGGCAGATAGAACCCGCCGATGCCGCCGGCCGCGCCCACGATCCCCGACAGCAAACCCGTCTTGCCTTTCCAGCGCTGCGGCACGAGTTGGAACGTCGAACCGTTGCCGAGCCCGAAGCCGATATACAGACAGATGAGGATCGCGACACCGCCAGCGACCGGCGGCATCCAGATCGCGAACGCGAAGTCGCCGGCGGCGATCACGGCCAGCAGCAGCACCAGCAGCGCGCGCACGCCCGTCACGCGATCGGCGACGTAGCCGCCGAACGGCCGTACGATCGCGCCGAGAAACGCCAGCAGCGACATGAAGAGGCCGGCTTTGAGCTTGGGCATCTGATAGAGCGAGGTCAAAAGCAGCGTTACATACGCGGACATGCTGCCGAACGTGATGCTGTAGATCAGCATGACGACCCACGTATCACGTTCGCCTAACACCGCGCGATAGCGGCGCGGCAGCACCGCCATGGCGATGAGCGTGCCGATCACCGGCAGCAGCAGGACGCCGGCCTTGCTGGTGCCGAACACGCCGGCATACACCGCCAGCACCAGCACGACCAGACGCACGAGCGTCACGACGAAGCTCGATAGCGCGCGCATTGTGCTGCCGGTTTTTTTAGCCTGCATCCGACGCCCACCCATACAGCGCGACGCTCGTGATCGCCAGAAGCGGCAGGGCGGTGGCGCGTTGCCAGCCGAAGGCATCGGTGAGATGGGGAGACAGGAAGCCGTCGAGCACCGCGCCGATATTGCCCGCCGCGGCGAGGCCGAGCACCAGCCCCTGCACCTTAGGCGGATAGCTGCTGCCCGCCATCGGCAAGGCGACCGCGAAGCTCGCGCCGCCCATGCCGAGGAATACGCCGAGCACGAGCAGCATCGGATACGAGGGCACGCCGGTCGTCATCGGCAGCACGATGGAGGGAATCGCCGACAGGACCACGTCCATCAGCGCGACGCGGCGTCCATCGGTCGATTGATACAGGTTGCCGAGCGTCACACGCAGAATCGCCGCGGCCAGCACCGGCACCGCGACGAGCAGGCCTTGTTGCGCGGCGGTCATCGTCACGTCGCGGCCGATGAACGGTGCAAGCGGCCCGTACAGCACCCAGACAGTGAAGAGCCGGTGTCGGAGTAGAGAAAGCAGGCGACCAGCGAGCGCCAGTTGCCGCTTTTGAGCGAAGCGATGAGATTGGACATGACGGTTTCCGGATGCGTATTGCGCGAGCCTGGTCTAGAGCGCCAAGGCCAGTCGGACAATGTGCAAGCTGTATGCCAATCGGATGGGCGCTTCGGGCAAACGCGCGCGGAGCGGGGCCGTCATTTTCGAGCGACTTCATGCCAAACCAAACGTTTTGGGCGGGCTTATGTCGATCGGCATGCAGGTGGCGCTCAGAGGTACTACTCAGGCACCGCGCCCGTGCGCGCTGCCTGCAAATGGTGCGTCGCGCCTGATGCCGGTTCATTCATCGCCGATAAAATGCTCGTTTCGCCGCTCTCACGCCCCGCCCGACATGGAACTCAAATGGCTCGAAGACTTCGTCTCGCTCGCGGAGACGCGCAGCTTCAGTCGCTCCGCTGAATTGAGGCACATCACGCAGCCGGCGTTCTCGCGGCGCATTCAGGCGCTCGAAGCGTGGCTCGGCACGGAACTGATCGACCGCTCGGTCTCTCCGACGCGTCTCACGCAGGCCGGCGAAGTGTTCTACGAGCAGGCGCTCGCGATGCTCTCGCAGTTCCACGAAGCGCGCACGCTGCTGCGCGGACAAACCGGCGTGCCGGCCGCCACCATCGAATTCGCGGTGCCGCACACCTTGTCGCTGACGTACTTTCCGCGCTGGCTCGAACATATCGAAGCGCGGCTCGGACGCATCCGCACGCGTCTGCGCGCGCTCAACGTGCACGACGCGGTGCTGTCGCTCGTCGAGGGCGGCTGTGATCTGGTGATGGGTTACCACCATCCGAGCCATCCCGTCGCGCTCGATCCCGCTCACTACGACATGCTGACGCTCGGCAGCGAACCGATCAGTCCATTCTCCTCGGTAACGAAGGGCGGCCGCGCGCGCTACACCTTGCCCGCCACGTCCGAGGCTCCGGTGCCGTATCTGTCGTACACGCCGAACGCCTATCTCGGCCGCATGACCGAAGTGATCATCGCGACTTCGTCGATGCGCCTGCATCTCGACAAGGTGTACGAGACCGACATGGCAGAAGGCCTCAAGGCGATGGCGCTCGCGGGGCACGGCGTCGCCTTCCTGCCGCACAGCGCGGTCGAGGATGCGGTGGAGGAGGGCAGGCTCATCCGGCTCGATCGCGTAACGCGCGGCATGCCTGCCGGTCAGTTCACGCTGACCATGGAGATTCGCCTCTATCGCGACAAGCTGGCGTCGCAAGGCGAAGAGCCACGTCAGGCATTGATGCGCGAGCTTTGGAATGCGGTGGGTGAAGAACTGTTGAAGACATCGCCGGAAACGCCCGTCGCGTAAGGCTTACAGACGTTATGCACGAAACGCATAATGGGATAAAAAAGTGGCATTGGATTTGCAGACGGCGTTTTTCGACAATGAACGTATTCCTTCACCGCCGGAGCATCAATGTCCTCCTCGAAGCAGTCGCCGCACACGCCGGATGCCAAACATGCAATCCCGTCGTACCTCAACGCCGATGACCTCGGCCCCTGGGGTAACTATCTGAAGCAGGTCGACCGCGTCGCCCCTTATCTCGGTTCTCTCTCCAGCTGGCTCGAAACCCTCAAGCGTCCCAAGCGCATTCTCGTCGTCGATTGCCCGATCGAACTCGACAACGGCACGGTCGCGCACTTCGAAGGCTATCGCGTGCAGCACAACACCTCGCGCGGTCCCGGCAAGGGCGGCGTACGGTATCACCAGGATGTGACGCTGTCCGAAGTGATGGCGCTGTCCGCGTGGATGTCGGTGAAGAACGCCGCCGTGAATATGCCGTACGGCGGCGCGAAGGGTGGTATCCGCGTCGATCCGCGCACGCTGTCGCGCGGCGAACTCGAACGTCTGACGCGCCGTTATACGAGCGAGATTGGCATCATCATCAGTCCGAACACGGACATTCCCGCGCCGGACGTGAACACCAACGAACAGATCATGGCGTGGATGATGGACACCTACTCCATCAACCAGGGCCAGACGGCGACCGGCGTGGTGACCGGCAAGCCGATCTCGCTGGGCGGCTCGCTCGGCCGCAAGGAAGCGACCGGACGCGGCGTGTTCGTGGTCGGCACGGAAGCGGCGCGGCGCATCGGCATGGAGATCGAGGGCGCGCGCATCGCGGTGCAGGGCTTCGGCAACGTGGGCGGTATCGCGGCCAAGCTGTTTCAGGAAGCGGGCACACGCGTGATCGCCGTGCAGGATCACACCGGCTCGCTGCATAACTCGAAGGGCATCGACACGGTCGCGCTGCTGGAACACGTCGCGAAGACGGGCGGCGTTGGCGGCTTCGCGGGCGCGGACCCGATGCAGGGCGACGAATTCTGGATGATCGAAAGCGACATCCTGATTCCGGCGGCGCTGGAAAACCAGATCACCGAGAAGAACGCGCCGAAGATCCGTACCAAGATCGTTGTCGAGGGCGCGAACGGGCCAACTACCACGGCGGCGGACGACATTCTCAACGACAAGGGCATCCTTGTGATTCCGGACGTGATCGCCAACGCGGGCGGTGTGACGGTGTCCTACTTCGAGTGGGTGCAGGACTTTTCCAGCTTCTTCTGGACGGAAGACGAGATCAAGCAGCGCCTCGAACGCGTGATGCGTGAAGCGTTTGCGGGCGTGTGGCAGGTTGCCAGCGAGCAACAGGTTTCCGTGCGGACGGCGGCGTTCATCGTCGCGTGCTCGCGAATTCTGATGGCGCGCGAAATGCGCGGTCTGTACCCCTGATCCGGCGATGCAACGGCGCCCATCCGTTGCCAACCGGAGCAGGACGCGCGGCGTGCCGGAGGCGCGCCGCGTTGAGATTGTTTGAGGTTCGCGGGCGACATTCTTCGGGATGTCGCCCGCATTTGCATGAAAAATCAATTAACATGCGGGCGTTCGGCAGGTTGGTAAAGGTTGCACCCGACCGTCTCGAAAATAAGACGGAGTGTGAGTGTGGTTAACAATCATTCTTTCAGAATAATTACTCTGCTAAACTTGTCCGACTTTTCGCCATAGGAGATCGACCAGATGAAGGTTAAAAAAAACTGCGCTGCTGCTCGCCGCGCTCGGAATGTTTGCAACGGGTGCCTACGCTCAGGACGGGGGCACGCTCAAGAAGATCAATGACACGGGCGTGATTTCGCTGGGTCACCGCGAATCGTCGATCTCCTTTTCTTACTATGACGACAAGCAGAACGTCGGCGGCTACTCGCACGAATTCGCGCTGAAGGTCGTCGAAGCGCTCAAGACCAAGCTGAACATGCCGAACCTCAAGGTGAAGCTCGCGCCGGTTACGTCGCAAAACTGTATTCCGCTCGTGCAGAACGGTACCGTCGACCTCGAATGCGGTTCGACCACGAACAACGCCGAGCGTCAGCAGTAGGTCGCCTTCTCGAACACGATCTTCGTGATCGGCACGCGCCTCATGACCAAGAAGGATTCGGGCGTAAAGGACTGGGCTAACCTTGAAGGGCAAGACCGTCGTGACGACCGCCGGCCCAACCTCGGTCGGGTAGCAGCAGCGCCTTACTGCGCCACCGCCCCCTGAGAACCGGACATGCGGGTCACCCCGCATCCGGCTCAAGC
>LFJI01000155.1 GCA_001235855.1 Candidatus Burkholderia brachyanthoides | reverse complement strand
CTTTCGCCATCCTTTTTCAGCGTCTCGCTTGCCTTGGGATATTTCGCGCCGCATGAATCGACGCGAATCGGGACCGTGGTGTCGCTGATCAGTCTTGCCACTTGCAACATGCGCGCCGACCAGTCGTCGTCGCCGATGCGCGCGCTGGCGATGTCTTGGGGCGCGCGCGGCGTGCTTTAAGGTGTGACGCTCGCGCTGGGAGGTGGTCTCGTGATCGTGCTGCCGGCCGCGTTGCCATTGTTGTTGCCTCTGTTTTCAGGACGGTGCACGTCATGTCCAACATCATTAAGTTCGCCGTCCTGCTCGTCGGCGCTTTGCTCATCGCCATGATCGTGCGGGTGGTCGTCGCCAGCGCATCGAAGCCGGCTGCCGCGCCTGTCATCTCGACGGAGAAGGTGCTCGTCAGCGCCGCCGCGTTGCCGCAGGGTCTGCTGCTGCGTGATGAAGACATCACCAGCGATGCCCGTCAACGACGTGCCGCCCAACGCAATCGTTTCCGGCGCGCCGAACGCACCCGATCTGAAGGGTGCGTTGTTGCGTCATCCGCTCGAGAGCGGCGACGTGTTGTCGTCCGAAAATGTCATTCTACCGAGCGCGCCGGGCTTCCTCACCGCGACGCTCAAGCTCAAAATGCGTGCCGTGTCGGTGGCCGTCGACGATGTGTCGGACACGCCGGCCTGATTCAGCCGGGCGACTACGTGGACCTTCTGCTCACGCAGCAGATGGACCAGCGCACCAATTCTCCGGACCTCGCGCTCCGGACCTCGCGGTATCGAGCGAAACGGTGGTCGAGCTACGTGCGCGTGCTGGCCGTCGGCCCCGAAATCAAGCGCCCGAAAACCAATAGCGATTCGTCCGATGCCGGCATCCGCGCCCGCACCGTGACGCTGGAAGTCACGCCGCGCATGGGCAGTCGTGGCGGTGGCGGTGCGTCTGGGTAGCCTGTCGCTCGCGCTGCGCAGCTTCGCGACGGTGAGCCGCAATCCGGCATCCGACGCGGGCGCCGCCAGCGAGCCTTCGTCCGAGCGTGTGCCAATCTGGGCGGGCGACATCTCGCGTGCCGTGCGCGCACTGCCACGCCAGAAGCAATCGCCGCCGGCCGCGGCCGGCGGCGTCGAGCCGCCCAGACGGTCGCGATCTATCGCGGTTCGGAAAAGAGTGACGGGGAAGCGGTCGCCCAGGCGAGCGCGTCGTCCGACAAAGCCCCGCCGCTGCCGACGGTTCCCGCTCAGCGTTAATGCAGGCCGGGCGTGAACCGGCGACCAAGGATACGAATGTTACGAATATGTTACGAATACGCAGTTCAGTTCGCGATTGAAGCCGGTACTGCCCGCCGCGCTGACGATGCTCGCCCTCGTGTGCGCGAGCGTCGGCTACGCGCCCGCCGCCGCCGACACGCTGTTGCCGCCCCTGCCGCAGATGATGCGCGCGGTGGTGCGCGTTCCCGTCGCTGCGGCGCCGCAGAGGGGCGGTGTAACCAATGTCAGCGCCGAATCCAGCCAGGGTACGCTCGTGCTCGACGCCGGCAAGGGTTCCATGCTGCATCTGCCGGAAGATGCGGTGTCGGTGTTCGTCGCCGACCCGAGCATCGCCGATGTGCAGGTGCCGACGCCGCGCGCGGTGTTCGTGCTCGGCAAAAAGGCCGGCTCGACCACGCTTTACGCGCTCGGAGCCAACAACAAGCCGATCTTCCAGAAGACCATCATCGTCGCGCGCGACATGATTGCCTTGCGCGCCATGCTCAAGGGCCGCTTCCCGGCGATGAACGTGGACGTGAACGGCACGCCGGGCTCGCTGATCCTGACCGGCCAGGCACAGAATCCCGCCGAGGCGGACGCGGTCGTGCGCGATCACGCCGATGCGCGCGGACAAGGAAGTGCTGGTCAACCGCATGACGATCGACCGTCCGCTGCAGGTGCAGTTGCGTGTTCGCATCACCGAAGTGGACCGTTCCGTGACGCAGCAGTGGGGCGTGAACTGGCAGGCCATCGGCAGCGCGGCCGGCAACTGGTACAGCGGCATCTTCAGCGGCCGCAGCATCTATAAACTACAGCTAGCCGCTGACCAGCTCGACGGGCGCGGTCAGCTATCCGGTGAATCCGCCGTCGAATGGCGCGTACTCGCTGTTCGGCGCCTTCAAGACCAACAACACCGACATTCGCGCGCTGGTCGATGCGCTGAACCAGGAAGGCTTGCTCACGGTGCTCGCCGAGCCGAACCTGGTCGCGCTGTCCGGGCAGACCGCCGACCGCCAGCTTCCTCGCCGGCGGCGAATTTCCGATTCCGGTTTCGCAGACCAACGGCGCGGTCTCGGTCGAATTCAAGCAGTTCGGTGTGAAGCTGGACTTCACGCCGACCGTGCTGACCGATCACCGCATCAGCCTGAAGGAAGGTGCGCCCGGAAGTGAGTCAGATCGATACGACCGCAAGCGTGACCACCGGCGGCATCACCATGCCGGGCCTGTCGGTACGCCGCGCCGACACGACCGTCGAACTCGCGAGCGGACAAAGCTTCGCGATCGGCGGCCTGCTCCAGAGCAATACGCAGGACATAGTTTCGCAAGTGCCGGGACTGGGCTCGCTGCCGATCCTCGACAAGCTGTTTACCTCGACGAACTACCAGAACAACAAGACCGAACTGGTAATCATGGTGACGTCGTACACCGTCGAGCCGACCGATCCGGCCAAGCTGCGCTCGCCGATCGAATCGCTCGTGTCGCCGAGCAGCGACGTCGAATACATCTTCGACCGTCTAATGGACGGCACCGAGGCCAAGCGGGCAGGTCCCGGCCAGCCTCGTCTCGTCGGCGCGGCCGGCTATGTCTACTGAGCCTCTGATGCCATGAACCACATTCGTCTCGTTTCGTTTCTCGCCGCCGGCGCGCTGGCGCTGCCGCTCGCCGGTTGCTATCTGAAGCCGCCGGTCAGCATGCCCGACGCGCGCGTAGTCGGTCGGCTACGACGGCACGTCCGCCGTGCCGCCCGATTGCGACAAGCTCACGCGCGCGGCGCTCCTGCTGGCCGGTGGCGTGCGCCGCCCGTCGATGCAGTGGGGCTGTGCCACCTATACCAATCTGGCGGCGCAGGTCGCGTAGCCTGAAGACCTCGTGAAGCCGCGCACGCTCGGCTCGGCGGATGCCGCCAGCGCCGTGTATCGCTACGAGACCGGCCAGATCATTCCGCTGGACAACACGACTTCGCGCAACAGCAAGTAAGCCACCATCCTGACACCGACGCCATGAGCACAACCGATTTCACGCTGATCAAGGGCAAATCCGGAGTCCGGGCCACAGACTTCATCGCCTTCGTCGCCGACCGCCAGACCGAGCAGGTTCTCAAGTCCTTCGTGCTGGAACAGGCGATGCCGCACGCGCATATCGCCATCGGCAATATCGACGACGCCATTGCGTACCTGTCGAAGATCGACCGCGCACCGCAATTTCTGCTGGTCAACCTGCACGACTCGGTCATACCTTTGTCCGACCTCGACCGCCTCGCAGAAGTGTGCGAGCCGTCGGTGCAGGTGATCGGCATCGGCGAGCGCAACGACGTCGGCCTGTTCCGCAGCTTGCTCAAGCTGGGCGTGCACGACTATCTCGCTCACCGTCGAACTGCTTAAGCGCACCGTCAACACGGCCGACGGCAAGGTCGCGCCGGTGACCAGCGCGCGGACCGGCAAGACCATCGCCTTCACGGGCACGCGCGGCGGCGTGGGCGTGACCACGGTCGCGCTGAATCTGGCGCGCCACCTCGCGGACGATACCCACCGCCGGGTCGCCTATGTCGATCTGAACCTGACCAACGGCGCGGCCAACAGCATGCTCGGCATGCAGAGCAACAACGGCCTCGCCGAAGTGCTGCAGAACTCGCACCGTTTCGATCCGCAATACGTGGAGCGCACGCTGATCGCCAAGGGCACGCGCCTGTTCATGCTAACCGCCGACCTCGACTACGGCACGGAGCGCAACCACACGCCCGAGGCGCTGGCCCGCATGATGGAGATTCTCGGCGACAGCTTCCACTACGTTTTCGTGGATGTAGCGATCCGAGCGATCCGCTCGCCCAGCAGGCTTTCGATCACGCGTCGCGCGTGTACGTGGTCACCGACCGCTCGGTGCATTCGACGCGCGAGACGATCCGCCCAGCTCGATTCGGCTGAACAACCCGAACGCGGCGATCGCGGGCAAGGTGCAGCCGTCCGACTTCATGTCGGCGGTGGGCCGCTCGATCCTGCACGAGATCCAGTTCGAGGCGAAGGCGCTGGCCACGGCCGAAAACCTCGGCGAAGCGCCGAGAGAGAAGGCACCGAATGGTTTTACACAAGCCATCGCGCGTATCGCCAGCGACCTGACCGGCCAGCAGTCCCAGCCGGAGCGTTCGTTCGTTGCTGAGCAAGTTCCGCTTCAGGAGAGGGTGATGTTCGGCCAGAAACAGGTTGCCCGCGCGACATCGCAAGCAAGCGAGCCGGTTCGTCAGAACGCGCCCGCCGCGCCGGCGGAACCTTCGACGCCCGCGCCGCTGCCGGCGCGCGTGCAGGTCACGGCGGAAGCCAACGACTCGCTGGTGCGCTCGGACCTGTTCAAGGTGATCCGCGCCGGCGTGTTCGGCTCCATGAATGCATAGGCGGTGGTCGGCAAGTCGCGCGAGCAGATGAAGCCAGGCATCGAGCAGCTCGTGACGGAAATCGCCGAGCGCCAGGGCCTCAACGTGACAATGTCCGAGCAACAGCAGATCGTCGGCGAACTGCTCAACGACATGTTCGGTCTCGGTCCGATCGAGCCGCTGCTCGCCGATGAAACTATCACCGATATTCTGGTGAACGGTCCCGATCAGGTCTACGTGGAACGCCACGGCCGCCTCGAACTGACCAACTGCAAGTTCCGCGACAACACGCATGTGACCAACGTCGCGCAGCGTATCGCCGCGGGCGTGGGGCGTCGTGTCGACGAAAGCAGCCCGATGGTCGACGCGCGTCTGGCCGACGGCAGCCGGGTCAACGTCGTGCTCCCGCCGCTCGCCATTCACGGCGCCTCGATCTCGATTCGTAAGTTTTCCAAGTGCAACATCACGCTGCATCGCATAGCGCAGCAGGGCAACATGTCGGCCGCGATGGCGACCGCGCTCAAGCTCGCCAGCACCTGCCACCTGAACGTGATCGTCTCCGGCGGTACAGGTTCGGGCAAGACGACGCTGCTCAACGCGCTGTCGCACTTCATCGACCACGGCGAACGCACGGTGACGATCGAAGATGCGGCCGAATTGCAACTCGTGCAACCGCACGTGGTGAGTCTCGAAACGCGCCCAGAGAACGCCGAAGGTCTCGGCGCGGTGACGCAGCGCGATCTCGTGCGCAATGCGCTGCGGATGCACCCGGACCGCATCATCCTCGGTGAAACCCGCGGTCCGGAAGCCTTCGACGTGCTGCAGGCGATGAATACGGGCCACGACGGCTCGATGACCACCATCCACGCGAACACGCCGCGCGACGGCATCACACGTCTCGAATCGATGGTGACGATGGCCAACGGCAATCTGCCGCTGCTATCGATCCGCCGTCAGATCGCCTCCGCCGTGCACATGATCGTGCAGATCGAACGGATTCGAACGGATGCGCGACGGCATGCGCCGCGTTACGCGCGTGACGGAACTGGTGGGCATGGAAGGCGACATGATCATCACGCAGGACCTGTTCGCCTTCAAATACGACGCGACTGTCTATAGCGAGGAAGTGAAGGGTGCCTACGAGTCGGCCGCGGTGTGCCCGGCGTTCTCGCCGCGCGCGCAGTACTACGGTCTCGAAGATGCACTGCTCGAGGCGATGCAGCCATGAGCCTCATCAACTTCATCACCATGTGCGCTTTCGTCGTTGCCGTGCTCGGCGGCGTGATGGCGCTCACCGTGCAGGACATGTGCAAGAATCAGCCGCATGCGCGTATCAGCACGCGCATGCGCGAGTCGTTCCAGTTGCGCGTGGTGGCGGATGCGGGCGCGGGCAAGTTCGACGGCGATCTCTTCAAGGTGAACAAGCGCGACAGCATCTTCACGCGCTTTTTCGGCCCGAAGATTTCGCGGCTGCGCACGGTGGCGGGGAAGAGCGGCCTGAGCATCGTGATCGCCGCGGCGATTCTCGGCGAGTTGCTCGCCATCAGCATGGTCGATGTTATGCCTCTGCTCGTGATAGGCATGCCGGTCTTCTTCCTGACCAAGGCCTACAACTTTCTGGTCGGGCGCTTTCGCCGCCGCTTCCTCGACGGCTTTCCCGACCTGATCGTGCGCGCGGGCGTGCCGGTCACGCACGTCATCACGACCGCCGCCGACGAATGCCCCGAGCCGTTCAAAAGCGAATTCCACGTAATGAGCGATTCGCTGCAGGTCGGCCTCGATCTGGAAGAAGTGCTCGTGGTCGCGATGTGCCGCATCGAGATCGCGGACTTCTCGTTCTTCTGCGTGTGTCTGCTGCTGCAACGCGAAACCGGCGGCCAGATCGGCGAAACGCTCGAGAACCTGTCGAACATCGTGCGCAAGCGCCGTGAAATCCGCTCCGCTCCAAGACCAAGGCGCTGACCGGCGAAGCGTGCATCACGACGAAGATCCTGACGGCGGTGCCGATCTATATCGTCGGCAGCATGTACTTCCTGAATCACGATTACCTGATGGTGCTGTTCAACACCGAGGCAGGCCAGAAACTGATGACGTTCGCGACCATCTCGATCGCCATCGGCCTCATGGTCATCGACAAGATTTCGAAGCTGGATACGTCGCGATGAACCCGGACCAGATTCAGACGCTCACCAACCTCGTGATGCTGTTCGCGTTGTTCGCCGGACTCGCCGTCTGGTGAATGATGAAGCACGGTGGCCAGCGGGGCCGCATTGCGGAGCGTGCGCGCACGGCCGCGACCTCGGAGCGCGCCGATCTCGTCATGACCAGCGACGACGAGACGCTCTCGTTCCGCGAGCGCACCATGCGCCGCCTCGCGCGCATCGGCGACAAGCTGCCGCTGTTCGACGCGAAGTACCGTCTCAAGCTGCAAAAGGAACTGGTGCGTGGCGGTTATCGCAGCAACATGGCGGTGTCGGTGCTGCTGGCGTCGAAGTTCTGCGTGGGGCTAGGGTCTGTTTACATTCGATGAAATGTGTTTACATCTTGTCTTTTGCATGA
>LFJI01000154.1 GCA_001235855.1 Candidatus Burkholderia brachyanthoides | reverse complement strand
TCGCCGTGCTCGCCTGCGCCTTTGGAGCGCTGCTGAGAATGTGAACAGATCCTAGATCCAATCACGGTATTTTCTCGAAATCGGCACGTTATCTCGATGTCTTTCTGATCGTCGCGGGCGGATTGATCGCGCACTCGATGCGCTTCTCCGCTCTCGATTTCATCGACGTCGAACGCCTGCTGATCGTCTTCAACTGCGTGCTCGCGCTGCTGCTGTTCCCGGTCTTCAGCGTGTACGACATGGTGCGGCAAGCCGTTGCCGATGATGCTCGCCTGCGTCACGCTCGCGTGGATGGCAATGGCCGCCGCCGCGCTGCTGGTCGCATTCACGCTGCATCGCATGGATGCGGTGTCGCGGCTGTGGTTCGCGTATTCGACGCTGATCTCGGGCGCGCTCATCGTCCTGGCGAAATTCGTGGTGCACGTGGGCCTGCGTCAGATGCGCTCGCGCGGCTTCAATCAGCGCACCGTCGCGATCGTCGGCACGCAGGGTTTCGCGCGCACGTTGCTCGCGCATTTGTCCAGCACGCCCGAACAGGGCTTCACGCTGGTTTGTCTGCGGTGACGAAGAACTGCGCGCGAGCGGCGCCGACAGCATCGCCGGCACAACGACAGGCACACATGGCGCGCGTCTGCCGATGCTGAATGATATCGACGAGTTCATCGAGAAAGTACGCCTGGAAGAAATCAACGAAGTGTGGCTCGCGTTACCGCTTTCGCAGGAGCACACGATCTACCGCTTCGTACGTGCGTTGCGACACGATTTCGTGAACCTGCGGCTGATTCCGGACACGCGCAGCATCTCGCTGTTCAATCATTCGATGACCGATGTCGCCGGTCTCGCGACCATCAATCTGACGACCTCGCCGGTTAGCACGCTGCAGATGTGGCCGAAGATGCTGTTCGACCGCTGCTTCGCCGCCACCGCGTTGTTCTGCCTGTCGCCGCTATTGATTGCGATCGCCATCGCAGTGAAGGCGACCTCGAAAGGGCCAGTGTTCTTCACACAGAACCGCAAAGGCGCGGACGCGCCGCGCCGTTCCGCATCTATAAGTTCCGCTCGATGGCCGTGCATCAGGAAAACAAGGGCCACGTGACGCAGGCGATCCGCAACGATCCGCACGTAACGAAGGTCAGCAGCGTTCCTGCGCCGCAGGAGTCTGGACGAGTTGCCGCAGTTCCTGAACGTGCTGTTCGGGCATATGTCGGTGGTGGGTCCGCGTCCGCATGCGCTGGAGCACGACGATCTGTACAAGGATCTCGTGTACGGATACATGTTCCGCTACCGGATCAAGCCGGGCATCACCGGCTGGGCGCAGGTGAACGGTTATCGCGGCGCGACGGAAAAAGTGGAGAAGATGCAGAACCGCGTGAAGTTCGACCTCTTCTACATTCACAACTGGTCGTCCTGGTTCGACATCAAGATCGTCACGATGACCATCTTCAAGGGATTCATCGGACGCAACGCGTTCTGAGTTCGACGATTTTAGCGATAGAGTGAGACCGGGGCCCGGCAACGCGAGTTGCCGAGTTTCTTACTTCTTGAGGCTGGTACGTGCGTTTAAGCGTGCTGTGCGTAATCGATGCGCTCGACGCCCTTTTCCGTGCCCAGCAGGCACAGATTCGCACCACGCGCCGCGAACAGCCCGACGGTCACGACACCCGGCCACGCGTTGATCTGCGCTTCGAGCGTGCGCGGATCGGTGATCAACAGGCCTTTCACGTCGATGATCTCGTTGCCGTTGTCGGTGATGAACGGCGCACCGTCCTTGTTCACGCGCACGATCGGCACGCCGCCCAATGCGGTGAGCTTGCGGCCGATGGCGGTGCGCGCCATCGGCAGGACTTCGACGGGCAGCGGGAACGTGCCCATGACCCCCACGCGCTTGCTCGCGTCCGCGATGCACACGAACACGTCCGCCACCGATGCGACGATTTTTTCGCGCGTGAGCGCTCCGCCGCCACCCTTGATCATCGCGCCGCCGGCATCGATTTCGTCGGCGCCGTCGACGTAGATCGACAGCGTTTCGATGTCGTTCAGATCGAACACCTTGAAGCCGTGCGATTCGAGACGCGCCGTGGTCGCGAGCGAACTCGACACCGCGCCGCGATAGTGCGCTTTAGTCTTAACGATGACGTCGATGAAGCAATTGGCCGTCGAGCCGGTGCCGACGCCGATGATCGAGCCTTCGGGCACATTGGCGTTCACGTAGTCGGCGGCGGCCTGGCCGACCAGTTGCTTGAGTTCGTCCTGAGTCATGGGGAATGGGGGAATCGTGTTGCGCGTGAAAGAAAGCGGGATTTTATCGGAGCGGCCGATGCGATCACGCGATTTTGTGCCTGTTTTCAGTGGGCGGCGTGCACGGCGTGCAAAAAGCCCGCCGGATCGTGCGTGCGCGCGACCGAGGCGATGAACGCGAACACGACGATCGCCAGCACGCCATAGACCGCGCGCGTGTTCTTGGTGCTGCCGCGCTTCAACGCGAAGGTGCCGAGCACGATATAGACGATGAGACCCGCGATCTTCGCCGACAGCCACGCGGCATTCGCGCCGAAACCGACGATCGTCACCAACGCGATGGCGCTTGCGAGCAGCAGCGTATCGACGCTATGCGGAACGATCTTCGTCATGCGTGCGGCAAGCAGCGGCGAGCCGGTCAGCATCCAGATCCAGCGCACAATGAAACCGAGAATGCTCAGGCCGGCGCACGTCATGTGGATCGTGCGCAAGGTCAGGAAAGAGTCGCCCATCGGCGCTCCGTATTTAGTTCGGGAAGTACTTGTCGAGCAAGGCCTGGACGATGGCGTCGCTTTCCGCGTCCGCGTTGTCCGAATAGTCGGACGGGCGGAAATGCATCTGAAAAGCGCGGAAGACATGGCGGGTTGCGTCGTCGGGCTATGCGCCCACGCCGGCATCGCATCGCATCGTACAGCGTGCGCCACGGAAAGAGCGGACCCGGATCGATCTTGCGCTGCGGCGCGATGTCGCTATGGCCGCGACGTGCGTTGGCGGAATGCCGTAGCGGGCGACGATATCGCGGGAGAGCTTGATGAGCGCGTCGATCTGCGGCGGCGGGTACGGCTGCCACGTGTTGTCGCTCAAGGGACCGATGGGACCGAGGTTCACGTTCTCGATGCCGATCGACGATGCGTTCAGTTCCGTCGCGCCCTGCCAGTAGCTCTGGCCCGCGCCACACGCGCTTGTCTTCGGGCACGAGCTGGAAGACGATCGGTTCGCCGTTCTGGATTTTCGGCGTTTCGGGCACGACATAGTGCACACTGACCTTGTCGCCCGCCAGGACCGCGAGCGAACCACCCTCGTCGATTTCCGTGTAATGCATCACGAGGAACCGGATGCGCGAGTCGGCGCTGCGGGCGTGGTATTGCGTGTCGGCGAGGTAGGTTCCACGGTCGAGCATGGGGGTGGTGCAGGCGGTAGAGCGCACAGAGCGCGCGCAAAGCGCATTCAGCGCTACGGAGCGAAGCATGTCGCACGTTACTTCTTCTTCACTTCACATTACGCTGCCGCACCGCCTCGAACAAACACACTCCGCTCGCCACCGACACATTGAGACTTTCCACCGCTCCCGCCATCGGAATGTTCATGATCTCGTCGCAGGTCTCGCGCGTCAGGCGCCGCATGCCCTCGCCTTCCGCGCCGACCACGATCGCCACCGGCCCTTCGAGCTTGGTCTCGTAGAGACTCGCGGTCGCCTCGCCCGCTGTGCCGATCACCCAGACGCCCGCGTTCTTCAACTCGCGCAGCGCGCGCGCCAGATTCGTCACGGTGATGTACGGCACGCTTTCTGCCGCGCCGCTCGCCACCTTCGCCGCGGTCGCGTTCAGGCCCGCCGAGCGGTCGCGCGGCGCGATCACCGCATGCGCGCCCGCCGCGTCCGCGACCCGCAGGCACGCACCGAGATTGTGCGGATCGGTCACGCCATCGAGCACCAGCAGTAAGGGCGTGCCGGAAATGCCGTCGAGCAACTCGGCCAGATTCTGAGCCAGAGGGAGGTCCTGCGCGCGCGCCACCACGCCCTGATGTTGCACGTTGCCCGCGAGACCCCATAGCCGCTGCTCGTCCGCCGCAATCAGACGCACGCCCGCCTCCTTCGCGCTGCGCAGGAAATCCTGCATGCGCCGATCCTTGCGCGTCGGGTCGTACAACACTTCCTCGACCGTCGATGCATCCGCGCGCACGCGAGCGGTGACCGCGTGAAAATCGTAAAAAACCTTGAGACGTGACATGACTGTGATCCGAAACTTCGATTAAAACGACTGAAAGCATCACACGACCCGACGCATGAAGCATCGGACCGCGTACATGTATGGAGACGGCCAGGCGTCACGTAAGCGATCCGCTAGCGCTTCTTGCGTGCCAGCCGCCCCGATGATGCGGACCTCGACGCCGTGCTGCGTTTCTTCGCAAGGCCGCGCGTCGGAGCCGTGTTCTTCTTCATGCCGCCACGGGCGCGCGTGCTGGGCATGTCGTCGTCGCCGAACGCACGGATGCACAGACCGGCCGCGCCATTGCCCGCGGCCACCGCCGCCTGTGCCGCGCCCGCCGATGCGCGCGGCACAGGCGGCTTGGCGAGCGTATCGCGCACCAGACGGAAATCGATCTTGCGCGTATCGAGATCGACGCGGCTCACCTGCACGCGCACGCGATCTGACATCCGATAACGAATGCCCGTGCGTTCGCCGCGCAACTCGTTCTTGATCTCGTCGTACTGGAAGTAATCGGAGCCGAGTTCCGTGACGTGCACGAGACCTTCGATGAACAGCGAATCCAGCTGCACGAAAATGCCGAACGACGTCACGCCGTTCACCATGCCGCCGTATTCCTCGCCGAGCTTGTCGCGCATGAAATAGCACTTGAGCCACGCTTCGACGTCGCGCGAAGCTTCGTCGGCGCGCCGTTCGTTCGACGAGCAGTGTAGACCCAGTTCTTCCCAGATCGCGACGCTGTTGCGCGAGCGGCCACGCGCGGTGTCGTCGGCCTTCTGTATTTCGCGCGCGGCCTTCGTGAGGCCCGTGCTCAACGACACGTCGTGGCCGATGTCCGGCAAATACTTCTTGCCCTGCAAAATCGCGTAGATCGCGCGATGCGTGAGCAAGTCGGGATAGCGGCGAATCGGGCTCGTGAAGTGCGCATACGCTTCATACGCGAGACCGAAGTGGCCGATGTTGTCCGGGCTATAGACCGCTTGCTGCATCGAGCGCAGCACCATCGACTGCAGCATCTGCGCGTCGGGCCGGTCGCGGATTTGCGCGATCAGCGCGGCGTAATCGCTCGCGTGCGGCTTGTCGCCTCCGGTCAGCGTCAGGCCGACGCCGCGCAGGAAGGTGCGCAGATTCTCGAGCTTTTCCTCCGTCGGCCCCGCATGCACGCGATACAACCCCGGATGCTTGTTGCGCTTTAGGAAGTCCGCCACGCAGACGTTGGCGGACAGCATGCACTCTTCGATTAGCCGGTGCGCGTCGTTGCGATGACGCGGCACGATCTGCTCGATCTTGCCTTGCGAATTCACGACGATATACGTCTCGGTCGTATCGAAGTCGATTGCGCCGCGCTTCTGACGCGCCGCGTGCAGCGCCTTGAACACGCCGTAGAGATGCTGAAGCTGCGGCACGATATCGGCGCGGCGCGCGGCTTCGGGACCTTTCGTATTGGCGAGCACGGCCGCGACTTCGGTGTACGTGAGACGCGCCGCCGAATGCATCACACCGGGATAAAACTGATACGCCTTGATCTCGCCGCGCGCGGTGATGACCATGTCGCACACCAGCACGCAGCGATCGACATCGGGATTCAGCGAACACAAGCCGTTGGAAAGCTTCTCCGGCAGCATCGGAATCACGCGACGCGGGAAGTAGACCGACGTGCTGCGGTCGAGCGCATCGACGTCGAGCGCCTTGTTCGGACGCACGTAATGCGAGACGTCGGCGATCGCAACCAACAGACGAAAGCCTTGCCCGCGGCCCACGGCGATCGGCTCGCAATACACGGCATCGTCGAAGTCGCGCGCATCTTCGCCGTCGATGGTGACGAGCGGCACGTCGCGCAGATCGACACGATGACGGATATCCACCGGACGCACTTCGTCGGGCAGCTTGGCGGCCTGGGCGAGTGCGGCATCGCTGAACTGATGCGGCACGCCGTATTTGCGCACGGCGATCTCGATCTCCATGCCGGGGTTGTCGATATCGCCGATCACTTCGACCACGCGTCCGAGCGGTTGCGAATGGCGGCTCGGGAAGTCCGTCAGATCGACGGACACCACCTGCCCGACCTTCGCCTTCTTCGGGTTCTGCGTGATGAGGATGTTGTGCCCGATGCGCTTGTCCTCCGGCACGAGGATCAGCGCGCCGTTCTCGTTGATGAGCCGACCGATGATGCGCTTGTTGGCGCGGTCGGTAACCTCGACGATATGCCCTTCCGGACGACCGCGCCGGTCGTAGCCGACGATGCGCGCGAGCACGCGATCATTGTGCATGACCTTCTGCATTTCGCCGTTGGGAAGGAAGAGATCGTCCTGGCCGTCATCGCGGATCAGGAAGCCAAAGCCGTCGCGGTGCCCTTGCACGCGGCCCGCAACGAAGTTCGACGGATGCGTGAGATGATAGTAACCGCGCTTGTCGAGGCGGATTTGCCCGTCGCGTTCCATGGCCGCCAGTCGCTTGAAAAATCCTTCGCGTTCCTGGTGTTTGATCGACAACACCTCGGCGATGTCGTTCGCGGCGTGCGGAGTCTCGCTCGTGCGCAGCAGGCCGAGAATTTCTTCGCGGCTGGGAATCAGATACGGATATTTGCTCAAGGGCTTGATCGTGTTGTTCTCGTTCGGTGTGGAATCGATGCCGTACTGTGCGGCCAGCAGGCTGAAATCGTTCGAATCATTCTAACACTCGTATTTCGGGCGCCACGGGCCGTGGCGCCCGAGCGGAGGCGGTTCTCGCGGCTTTGAGTCATCGGAGGGAAACGCTTGACAGGTTCGTTACGCTCGCTATAATAATGCGCCTATGCTGATTAATGCATTGCAAACGCAGCAGATTCAGCAGTAACACAGTAGTAACACGCACCTTGCCCAGGTGGCGGAATTGGTAGACGCACTAGGTTCAGGTCCTAGCGGTGGCAACACCGTGGAGGTTCGAGTCCTCTCCTGGGCACCAAGGTCCTCATTCTCGCGAGACGCCTTTGAGCGCATCGCAATCTACCCCCCCCCCC
>LFJI01000153.1 GCA_001235855.1 Candidatus Burkholderia brachyanthoides | reverse complement strand
CCAGTTCATCGCTTCCTCATGCAAAGGATAAAGAAGCTCCTATAATGCCAGGGATATTACGACACAGTAGTAGTCACAGTAGTAGTCACAGTAGTAGTAGGACGTAGTAGGACGAATCGCCGGACTGCACCGACGGATTCGCGCCCTGATCCATTTGCGCCTGCGAATACGTGTCCGCGGCGGACTGTGCCGGCACCTGCGTGGTGCGGTAGTACATCTGCTGCGCCGAAGCGACGCCGGCGGCGGTCAGCAACGTGGCGGCAAGCGCCGTCTTGATTAGACGTGTGTTCATGTTCGATTCCTTTCATCGGTGACGCGGCGCGGGTCACAGGCACGCACACGCGTTTCGTGTGTTCGGATCGTCTTGCGCAGGAAGCGTACCCCGCCGCAAGACGGGGGAAAGCTCCGGCAGACATGCACGCTGTCGGTTCTCGGCCGGGTCATGCCCGTGTAGCGCGGGCGGCGCCCGAAGCCAGCATGCCGATTCATAGGTGTGCAATTCATCCGCACGGGTGTGCAATTCATCCGCACGGCGTAAGCCAATGCGGCGCAGCACGGCGCAGGGACTACATCGGAGATCGCCCGCGACCACGCCGCATTGCACCTTCGTTATAGGCGTCGTCTCGATGATTGGATAGGACAATCCCGCGCACCTTCGTGCTTTCGGTCAGCATCGTGACGCTCACGTGACGGCCATGTCATCTCGACGTTCTGCACGCTTGCCCGCGAGCGCCATAAGAATGCAAATGACGCAGCCCACGACATCGAAGGACATCGCGCCATGACCGTCACCATCTATCACAAAAGTCGCTCATCGCGCGCTCGGGCCTCGGCGTGCGCGAGGCCATCCGTGAAAAAGGCACCCTATGGAAAACTCGGCCTCAACGACCCCATGCTCTCGGACGATCAGCTCATCGCATCGACGCCATGCTCGAGCATCCGATCCTCATCAACCGTCCGTTCGTCGATACGCCGAACGGCGCGCGTCTGTGCCGACCTTCCGAACTCGTGATCGATCTCCTGCCGCCCCAGCAAGGGCCGTTTTTCGAAGGAAGACGGCGAAGTCGTGATCGACGAAAGCGGCAAGCGCGTGCGCTGAAAGCCGCAGACTGACCGTTACTTGACGTTACCTTTCTGGCACGCTCGTATCACTTGTGTCCGGACTCGCCTCATAGACTGCAATCGACGCGCAAAGCAGAACAACGCCTGCGGCACTCGATGCAAGGAGAGCGAGATGAAGAACAAGCTTCTGGGAACGATCGTCGGACTGGCGGGACTCGTGATGCTCGCGGTGTCGGCGAGCGCGTCGGCGCATGTCGATGTCGCGGTGGGCGCTGGCGTGCCGGGGTATTACGCGCCCGCGCGCCCTTCCGCGTATGGCTACGGCTACGGCGGCGACTACGGTTATCGTGAGGAGGACCGCTGGCGCGAGCACGAATGGCGTCGCCACGAATGGCACGAACGCCGCTGGCGTCACGAGATGCATCGCGAGCGGCGCTGGCACGAGCACCACGGCTGGTAACGCCTAGCTGAATCGCATGCGGCTCGTCCGAAGGCAAGGCACGCGCTGCGTGTGTGCCGTTCCCGCTCGGGGTTTCCCCGCTCAAGTTCGCCTTTCGCGCGCCGTTTTATTACCTCGGCAGTGTCGGAACCTCGTCCATTACCCGTGTGTCATCCGGAATGTTTCGACGAGGCTCGCCGCGCGTTCGCAGGAGCGCATTCGAAACCACACTTGAGCTGATGTTCAGTCCCGTCTGTATCATCGTCGTCACCGCGCTATCGCGCATCCTCTCGATCTTCGCGCTGATCTCGCTGCGTCCGCACGCCATCGAAGGCGTGTCGCACTGGATCTGGGCGAACGCCATCGTCATCGTGGCGCTGTTGCTGTTCGCGTGTTAGGGCGTGACGCCCATGTGGCTCGGTGTCGTCGTGTCGGATCAACTGATCGCAGCGACCTCGCTGCGCGTCTTCCAAGGCTGCAACGCGTTCTTCGGCGTGCGCGTCGGGCCGCCGCAGCGGGCGCTCGGCTGGGCGATGTGGCTCGCTGTGCTGGCGCGGGCATCGTCTACTTCACCTATGTCCGGCCGGATGTGAACGCGCGCGTGGTGATCGTGTCGGCATTTCACGCGGCGTTCGATCTCGCCATCGCCGGGCGCGTGCTAGTGTCGCGGCCGCCGGAGCGTCCGCGCTACAATTATATGTTCGTCGTGGTCGGCACGATGCTCGGCGGCCTCGGCCATGTCGTGCGCGGTTCGATCTATCTCGTCGCGCCGCCCGCGCAGGCCTCGCTGCTCGAACCCAGCACGATGCAGATCACCTTTCTCGCGCTCGGCATTCTGGTGCTGCCGACGCTCTCCACCGGTCTCGTGACGATGACGCACGACCGCCTCGCGCAGCGCTGGAGCGGCTCGCGCGCTTCGACGATCTGACTGGCGCGCTGTCGCGCAAGGCGTTCGTCGCGGTGGTGGACATCGATCACTTCAATAGCGTGAACGACCGCCACGGCCACGCCGCCGGCGACGAAGTGCGGCGGCACTTCGCGAGCATCGTGGCTGCGCGGATCGGCCCGGACGGCGCGTTCGGGCGCATCGGCGGCGAGGAATTCTGCCTGTTTTGCGGCGCGGAGGATATCGCCCATGTCAGGACGCTGGTCGAACGCCTGCGCACGACCGTGGAGACAACGCCGTGCGGCGGGCTGCATTACGCCTTCAGCGCGGGCATCGGGGCGTGGGACGGCCAGGAATCGCTCGCCTCGCTGATGGCGCGCGCCGACGGCCTGCTCTACGCGGCCAAGATGGCGGACCGCAATCGCGTGATGTCGCCGGAGGAAGACGCGCTCGCCTGAGCGTCAGTCCTCGTCCGCGCCGATGCGCTCGGCGCGCTGCGAATCCGTCTGGCTTTCCCAGCGGCGCAGCAGGCTCTTTTCGACGATCCGGCCAATCATCAGCAGCAGGATCAGCAGGATCGTCACGCCGAGCACTAGACTCCACACACCCATGCCGCACAGCACGCCGACCGCGGCCGTCACCCAGATCGACGCCGCCGTGGTCAGTCCGCGTACGCGCTTCTCGCCGGCATTCTTGAGGATCACGCCCGCGCCCAGAAAGCCGATGCCGGTCACGACGCCCTGCACGACACGTGACACGTTCACTTCGTCGGGCAACGGCCAGGCCGCGAAATTCACCGCGCACATCGTCGCGATGCACGAGCCGAGCGACACCAGCCCGAGCGTCTTCATGCCGGTCGGCTTGCCGTGCAGATCGCGATCGACGCCGATGATGCAGCCAACCAGCACCGCGCACAGCATGCGCAACATGGCGTCGGTGAAGAGTAGCAGGGGTAGCATTGCGGGCTCCGGGGGTTAGGTGTCGCGGGCTATTTTGACGCGCTATGGTACGACTCGACCACATAAGGAGACGCCGTGACCCATCAGCCGAAATTTTCGATGATCGATGCAGCGCCCACGCCCGTCGGCCCGTTCTCCCACGCCACCGAAGCCGATGGCTAGGTGTTCCTCACCGCCCAGATGCCGAGCGATCCCGACGCCGCCGCCGCGCCGCTGCCCGAAGGCGTCGCCGCGCAAACCCGCCGCGTGATGGACAACCTAATTCTCGTGCTCACGGGCCTCGGTCTTTCGCTCGACAACGTGGTGAGTGGTGAGCGTGCGCATCTTCCTGACCGAATTCAAGCGCGACTACGACACAATGAACGCCGTCTACCGCTCGTATTTTCTGCCGAAGCCGCTGCCGGCGCGGACCTGCATCGGCGTGACGGGACTCGCGCGCGATGCGCTCGTAGAGATCGATTTCGTCGCGAAGCGGCCGTGATCACCGGTGCTTGGACGCATCGACCCAGCGGAATGTGAGGTTGATGCGCTCGCCGCGCGCGCTCAGCTCCTTCGGTACGCGGTGAATCCATTCGAGTTGCGTGCGCCCGCGCATCACGAGCAAGCTGCCGTGCGTGAGCCACAGCGCGTGCGTCGCGTGCGTGCGGGCGTGGCGAAACTCGAAGGTGCGCGTCGTGCCCAGACTCACCGAAGCGATCACCGGCTCCGGTCCGAGTTCGCATTCCTTGTCCGCATGCCAGCCCATGCTGTCCTGCCCGTCGCGGTAGCGGTTGAGTAGCACGCTGTTGAAACGCGCACCGCAGGTATCTTGCGCGGCATCGCGCAGACTCGCGACGGCGGGCATCCACGGCCGCGGCACGTTGCGGATGCCCGAATACACGTAAACCGCGTCCGGCTCGCCTTGCCACGCGGTCAGGCGCGGCAGCAGCTTGCGGCCGCCGGGCGTCGTCATGGTGTCCTGCTGCCACGCGACTTCGGCGATCAGCGCGCCCATCAGGTCCGAGACGGCGTCGGCGGCGAGCCAGTCCGGATACCAGCCGATGTCGGGTTTGGGGATGTCGTCGAAAAGGTCGAACATAGCACAGAGTGCATTGGGCGGCCGCGCGGAGCCGAAAGTTTCACCTTAGCAGACCGGCGGCACGCCACGGTGCGCTTTGCTTGCGCTGTCATTCCCGGGTGATTTTGCGCTGTGTGCTAGAGTCGCCCGGCTATCTCGAAATAGTGCGCGGATCGTGCATGATTCGCGCTTCGCCGTACCGGAACACTATCCGAACACTACGGAACACAACAGGGACACGCATGAACACCACCGCCGATACGACCGGCGGCGCCACACCGAATCGGCGCATCCTGCTGGTCGACGACAGCGTCGATACAGCGTCGATGCCGCGCTCGCCATGAGGATGCTGCTCGAAGAGCATTGGGCCACGAAGTGCGCACGGAGCATGACGGTCCGCGCGCGCTCGCATCGATCGACGAGTTTCGTCCGGATGTCGTGGTGCTCGATATCGGGCTGCCGGGCATGGACGGCTTCGAGGTTGCGCGCGAGAGGCGAAAGCGCGACGCAACCAAACACGCGCTCATGCTCGCGATGACTGGCTACGGCAGCGACGCCGACCGCGCCGATGCGCTCGCGGCCGGCTTCGATCATCATCTGACCAAGCCGGTGTCCGTCGACGCGCTGGAAGCCCTGCTCAAATAACGGGCGAGAAAAAGCGTCACTGCTCGACGCGCAGCCGCGCCATATACGGCAGATGATCCGACAGCCACGCCGTGTCCTGCGTCGGCACGATCCACTCGACCGGCTGCAAACCCCGCACGAACATCTTGTCCAGCGCGAGCGCCGGTGAAAACGCCGGGAACGTGCGGCCCGATGCGCCGAGCATCGTCGCGACTTCGTGCATGCCGAGTTCGCGGAACAGCGGCACGGCGTCGTTGCGCCAGTCGTTGAAATCGCCCGCCAGCACGAGCGGGCCATCGGGCGCTTCCTTGGCGATCCAGTGCGCAATCCAGGTCATCTGCCGCAGACGCGCCGCGCGGGTCAGCGCGAGATGCGCGCAGAGCAGCGTGATGGCCTGTCCCGCGAAAGTCGCGCGCGCGACCAGCAGGCCGCGTTTCTCGAAACGATACGCCGAGATATCCCAGCGGCCGGAGAGATCCAGCGGATGCGGCGACAAAATCGCGTTCCCATGACGCCATGACGGCTTGAACACGTTCGGCCCGAGCGCGATCTGCAATTCCAGCGCGGTGGCGATTTCGGTGGCCTGGCAATGCCAGACGTCATCGAGCGGCGCGTTCAGCGGCTTGCCGAATCCGCTCGACAGAATCGGCTGCGGCATGCGGCGCGCCATCGCTTCTTGAAGGAAGTAGACGTCGGCGTTGGTGGTCTGAACCCAGCGCTGCATCGCGTTCCATGCGCGCAGCCCGAGCGGTGAGCGGCCCTTGTGGAGATTCCAGCTCACCGCCGTGAAATCGGGCGTGGCGGTGTGAGCGGACGAGCCTGGCGGAAGATGTTCTGGGTTTCGCATGCGTTCGTTGTCTTGACGGCGGCCTCTCGACACATGCCTCAGAGTCTGAATCACTGCGTCGCGGCAGGCGTCGCGAGGCTGGCGCGCACCTTGTAAGCGAGCGACGGGTTGCTGTCGACAATCTGCCATTGCGGCCATTCGCCCGGTTTGAGCACGAGTCCCGGATGCGATGCGCTGACCTGACGCGTCGTCGGCGGAATCTTGCAGCCGGAGGCCGAAGTGCGCGAGGCGTCGTCCTGCAGCGTTTCCTGTGCGTCGATGGCGAGGGTGATGTCGTCGGCACTGGCGTGCGTCGGCGAAACGGTCAGCGTGCGTTGCAGATCGATATCGCCGGCCGGCTTGTCCGCGCAGCCGACCTGGTTCTGCACGACGTGGTGATGCGTATCCGTCTTCGCCTGGCCGACGTTGGTCGTCGCGGAAAACGAATCGATCTGCTGGCCGTCGCGAATGACCTGCAACTCCCAGTTCACGGGCTGCGGCGCCGTGCCCTGCGCGAATGCGCCGTGACCGACGGCAAGGCAGGCGCACGCGAGAACGGCGTGCTGAAAAGGCGGTGCGTTGTCTGATGTGCATTGAAAGCTTCTCCGGCGCGCGGGCTGTTCGGATGGCGGCGTATATGCCGCTTGATCGGCTGAATCTGGCAACTGAGCTCGGCGTTTTTTCTGACATGGCGGCGCGGGACGGGTTCTGGACCGCATCTTCCGCAGCTGAGGCGCGACGCACGCATCTCAACCCGGCATTTGATTGAGCACGTTCCGAACCCGCCAGCCGCATCGGTGCCGACGATGATACGCGCGTGCGCCTTTCATCGCCCTATCGCGCGGATCGGGTGCAGAACGCCGAGAAATTGGCAGCAGAGCCTCACGAGTGCTCGCTTGTGCGGGGTTTTGTCGTCGTTACACTGGACTCGTCGACCATATAAAAGACGGGGTGTGACATAACGACGGCTGTGGTCAAACAGGAACTGGCGGTGGCATCGTTTAGCAAGGTCTACAGTCTCGATGACGTGGAAACCGCACTCAACAACCTCTCCGACGGCGCGAGCGAAGCGCTGCGCGCCACCTACGAAAAGATGCTGAAGATCGGCAATCTGCGCTTCTACGTGAAGCCGAACCGCATGCCGTCCATCGACGATCTCGCGGCGAATCTGCCGAACTTCGCCGAACCACTCGACGATATCCGCAAGCAGATCGCGCTGTGTCTCGAAACCGACGACCGCCTTGAACTCATGCCGATGCTGCTGCTCGGCGAACCGGGCATCGGCAAGACGTAGGTATCGCAGTGCGGGGTTGACGCCGAGGGACAAGTCGATGATGGGGCTGCAAGGCGCCTCGACGAAGTGATCACGGGTCGACCTT
>LFJI01000152.1 GCA_001235855.1 Candidatus Burkholderia brachyanthoides | reverse complement strand
GGCGAGATCTCCCCAGGTAAGAACACACTCCTTCATCGCACAACCGCCGCATCTATGCCGCCTGATAAAATCTTAACTGAACGGCGTTATCTTTTTTTATGGGCTTTTTTTTATCCAGCTAACCTGTTTCAGTGTCCTTTCGGCTGCGTCGAGAATAGCCGACCGATCACATCGCGAATCTCACGTTCCTGATCTTCAGTAAGCATGGCCGTTTTGATTTTCACCGTGAAGCTGCCGACGTCCCTCGTGATATTCCCTGCCTGCTGTCGTCCGGAGAAAAATTTCTCGATGCTCCGCGCACTTCCCATTTCATTGTTTGACTGTCGTTTGACGGCAAGCATCGCAATCGATGCGGCGTATTTTCCTTGCGCAAGATCACCATTCACGACGTCGGGCCACAACTCGGATGCCGCCTGCAGTCCCTCGTCACCGTGCTTCTTGAGCGTTGCGACCACGTCCTGCGTGGCATGTCCCCCGAGCAAGGTTGGCTGCAAATCTAAAGTCTTGCGTATAAATTCCGGCAGACTTTCAAATGCGAAATACCGATACAGTCCGGCGCGAGACATACCGAGCGCTTCGGCCATCCTTTTGCGGTCGGGAAACTCCTGTTCCGAACGTCGGATGGACGTCGAAATTTCATAGTCGCTCAGGTCGTCCCGGCTCACATTTTCGACCAGCGCGAGCACTGCCATATCTTGATCCGTGCAATCGATCACCACCGCTCGAATCATTTCCGCTCCGAGCATCTTGTAGGCACGCCACCTGCGCTCGCCCGCAACGATCTGGTAACCGGCATCCACACGACGCGCGACAATCGGTTGCATGAGCCCAACTTCACGGATCGACTCAGCCAATTCGGCCAGCTTAGCCTCACTGAAAACGCGCCGCGGCTGCCAAGGGTTAGGCGCCAACTCGCCGACAGGCAATTGCGACGGCGTACCATTTGCCTCCAGTTCCTGAACGCGTAACTGCGCGGCCGCCAACGCGCCAGCCATCCCCGGCGCCGTCTCCGTGCGCGCAGCGCGGCGCGTCGCATCCGGCTTGCGCGCATCGGTAGCTTTGATGCCCGCGGTCTTCGCGAGAAGTTGTTCCCGAATGTTGCTCATTGCGCCGCTCTCCATTGCTTAACGAATTGGTCATCCACCCAACGACAGTAATCGACCAACGGTTGGCGAACCCGCGCGAGCGACTTCGCCTGACTGTGCGAACTTGCGATATCGAACACCGTCGTGAACGCAAGCGCGCCCGAGCTCATCACTGAGCTTGCCGGCACTTCAAACGGATCAAGCCATTGACGGTAAGCACCCTGCGCCCAGGTTCGGACCACCGGCGTCGACGCCGTGGGCCCATAATTGACACGCGTCAGCAGGACGGAGACAAACTCGTACTTCTTGTCGGCCTCGTATCGGATAAAGGACTTCGCTACGTCGGAGAAAAGTCTCCAGAAGGATAACGAACTGAAGAAGTCCAGGTTCTCCGGCACCATTGGCATGACCATCGCGTCGGCGGCCATCAATGCGTTGAGGTTCAAATAAGACAGTGATGGCGACGTATCCAGCAAGATGTAGTCGTAATGCTTGCGCAGCGGCGCGAGTCCTTCACGCAACACAGTCCAGAATTTGAAACCCGGCAGCTTCATCTGCATGGCGGGCAGGTGATATTCAGCGCCGACAAGCTCGGTATGCGCCGGGATGATGTCGAGACCATCCCAGTACGTCGACTGAACTTTGCTTAGAAGACCGCCTTCAACACGCTGGTCATAGATGAAGGGCAGGACGGTGTCCTCAGGAAAAATCTCCTTCTCGGCATAAAGACCGCAAAGCTCCGATAACGACGCTTGCGGATCAAGATCGATCACCAGCACTTTTCTGCCGCGCAAGCTGAGACCTTGCGCCAGACACATGGTGGTAGTCGTCTTCGCCGAGCCGCCCTTGAGCTGCGACGTAATGATGACCTTACCTTCGAAGTCATCGCTCGGACCTTCGACTAGCGGCGTTTGATAAATCTCGGAAACGCGTTGGACCCAGGTCCGCGTCTCGGCAAGGTTAAACATTCGGCTGCGGCTGCGGCCGGTTCCAGTAGACTGCCCTTCAGGCAAGACGCCATCACTCTTGCCTACCAGATAGTGTACCTGCTGACGCGTCAACCCGCACAGTTCCGCAATCTCACCTGTTGTAAACATGGGCGCGCTTTTGCGGGGCCGAGGGGCGAGAATTTGATCCCGTAGTTCAGTGGCGTAATCTGTCACGACATCCGCAAAATCACTGATTTGCGTAAGCGTCACGGTTCGGTCGATTGGCATCGGTTGACTCACATTCGCCATTTCGAAGTTTTCTCAGTGTTATTGAGGCTAAACGTAGAAGGCCGGTTCCCTCCGTTTAGCCTAGACCCAATTATTCGATAAATCTTTGTTTTTACGACAGATCAATCCTTGTCAAGGAACACCGATGCACGGAGCGCCGCGAGTAAGTCACCCCGCAAGTGCGCCAAAACCTCTCACCTTCGCTTCGATTTTATTAAATACATGCGGCTAAAACGCTGAAAGGTGAGAGTCGATGTCGCAACACATACTTCATCTTATGGATTTGAAAGCACAGAACCGCGTCTGCAGCACGGCAAATTAAGCTGAAAGGGAGAGTTCGTGTTGGCGCTGCTTCGAACGCCGTGCTGTATCGCGTCGAAATCGTCGATGAATACGCCGGGGCTCAGTCCATTTTGAAACCTCGCGTGTCACCTCGTGATTTCATCGCCTCCAATCGCTTTGACGACAACAACTCTCACCTTTGGTGTCCGTGCATTTCAGAAGTCGCGTGATGTGGGCGCCCCAGTTTGTAAGTAATTCTAGAAAAAAACCAACTAACAAACAAACAAAACGATCCCCATGCCTGTGTTAACAGAGACTTAGGCTGGAAAAGTGAGGTTGACGGACGCCAAGGTGAGAAGTAGTGTCCACTTGAAGTGAGAGTTGCTGTCTCAAAAGGGAGAATTACTGTAAGCCGAGGTGAGAACGTTGGGCAAAATTCGCCGAAGGTGAGATTACATGTCACCATCAATCAGCGCAACCCAGAGCGCGTGGCCATTGAGCGAATCGCCCCCATCAAAAGGTGAGACTTGCTGTCCTTTAGGTGAGAGTTACTGTCTTCGCTACGACTGCACCATGCTCGAAGGTGAGAGAAAACTTTCGTCATCTCACCTCAGTATGCTAAAGTCTCCCGAATTTTCCAATAATTCCGAGATCCATGGCCAGCAGTGTCGAGCGGCGGGTGACGCCGCTTCAATATGCGCTCGACTTGTTCGTCGAGAACGCGCCGGTGAAAACACCGATCGACGCTGTCGTATCGTCCAAGGACATCGGCTATCAAAAGAACAGCGTATTCGCGCGCATCATCGGGCTCGGCTTGTCGGCGCGCCGTTTTGTCGATGCCGCGTACTTCATCGTCGCGCAGGAACCGGAAATCTCCGATACCTACGAGGTCTCGCTGAACTTCTTCAAATGGCTGATGCGTTACGAGAGCCATAACAAGAAACACTTTTCGAGCGTCGTGCGCAGCGTGAAGTCCGCCATGCTCGAAATCACCAGCAGCCCGGTCGTTTCCGTCGATGCGAAGGGGCGCCTGCTCGAGGACCGCACCGACCCGAGCGAAGCTGACGAGCAGGGTCGAAACGACGAGGACGACACCGATCTTGAAACCATCCGCGACGGCTTCGTCGCCGTCGGTGACGACGAGGGCGACTGGCTCGAACTCATTGGCCGCGTGAGCGTGCGCAACGGGCGGATTCGCTTTCGCGTGCCGCTAGAACTGCAGCGCCTCATAAAGGATCCGGAGAATTCGTACTGGACGAGCCTGCTCGTCACCTCGAAGTTCAAGCTCATCTATGCGCGCGCCATCTACGATCACGTGCTGCCCGAAGTGCCGCACGAGCGCACCGACTGGATATCGCTCGATCTGATTCGCAGCCTGCCCGGCAAGTCGTGGGCGAACTTCGCGGAGTTCAAGTACTTCAAACGCGATTACCTCGAACCGGCCGTCAGGCATATCAACGAGTTGTCGGATATCGAAATCGCCTACGAGACGCGCGCAGGCACACCGGGTTCGCGCAAGAAGGATCAGATCCGCTTCAGGCTCAAACGCAAGGAAGAAGCATCGGCCGCCGATGCGGACATGCTCGCGTCCGCATCGCTCTATCTGACGCTATACAAGGAGTTCGGCCTGTCGGACAAGCAGTTTGCGCTGATCCGCGAGAGCCGCGGCACGTGGACGGACGCGCGCATCGAAGAAGCGATCGAGTATGTCCGTTGGCGGATTGCGAAGGGCGACGATATCCGCCGCGCGTCGAGTTATCTGATGAAGGCGCTCGCCGAAAATTATCGCGTCGCGGATGCCGACAAGCAGATTTCGCTGCTGCAGACGCAACGCGTCGAAAAGGAAGCCGCGAAGGGCGAGGAGCAAAGCGCGCGTAAAGGCGCGGTCGCCGCGAGCCTCGCCGCCGCCGAAGCCGCTGCGGATCAGCGCCGTCAGGACGAGGTGCGTGCCGCCCGCGAATACTTCACCACGGCGGAGAAAAAGACTCAGGAAGATCTCGCGCGCCGCTTCGTGGCGTCGAGCACCATCGGCCAGCGGGCGATCGAGCGGCAGGGCCTGAAGGCCGCCGACATCAACGAGTGCAATATCCTGACGTGGCCGGGCATCGCGGGGATCTTCGCGTCGTTCGTCGCGGCGGAGTTGCGCAAGGCGGCGCGCAAAAGTGCCTGAATGTGCGTGCAGCGTATCAATGAAACTGAGTCACGAACCGATATGTGTGCGATTCCCCCGACCGAACTGAGTGACAGCGACGCCTCGCTTCCCAGGCTCGTCTGC
The DNA here is from genome assembly GCA_001235855.1 of Candidatus Burkholderia brachyanthoides. Lineage (GTDB taxonomy): Bacteria > Pseudomonadota > Gammaproteobacteria > Burkholderiales > Burkholderiaceae > Caballeronia > Caballeronia brachyanthoides. Next base: position 2,397 of record LFJI01000152.1, on the reverse strand, counting down.
CTTCCCGGTGCCATGTGCAGTCCGCTCGTGTTCGAGTCGTACGCGAGCGCGAGCGCCAGCGGCATGCACGCGGTGGCGCTGAACTGGCTCGAGACCAAAGGGCCGCACGATCTCGAAAGCATCGCGCGGCGTGCGCGGGCTCGATCGAGTCGATGCCGCGTGTCATTCTCGTCGGCCATTCGCTCGGCACGCCGCTCGCGGTGCTGGCCGCTTTGCGTAGCCGGACTGCGTATTTCGGCGAACGTGATCAGCGATTCCGCTCGGACGTGATCAGTGGTTCCGATTGATGGTGATCGGCCGTTTCGGTCGAAGGTGATCGCTGATCACCGGTTTCCGAAACGAGCGATCATTTTGCCAAAGCGGGTGATCACGTTACCGGAATGAGTGATCAGCGAACCGAAACAGCTGATCACGCGACCGAAACGCGATGACCATTCGAGTTCGGCGGTGGTGTTGCGCATGTGATCAACGACGGGCGTTAGCCTTGATCCTTTTTAGGGGACAGGTTGATGCCGGCACATCGGATGAGCATGCGCAAACTGAAGGAAGTACTGCGGCTGAAGTGGGCGTGCGCCCTATCGCACCGCCAGATCAGCCGGGCGATCGGCATCAGCGTCGGCGCCATTTCGGCGTATGCAGCCCGCGCCACTGCGGCGGGGCTTGACTGGGCTGCCGTCGAACCGATGGCCGACGACGAACTCGAAATCAGGCTGGACCTGTCAGCGGAGGCGGCAGTTCCGACCCGGCGGCTCGAACGGCTGCTGAAATCCGCAAAACTCAAGAACCCTCAAGCTTGCGTTGAGGACAGCGAGTACCGGCAGAGCCGAGGTATTGACAAAGGTGTTGTCGCTGCACTCGCTGGTTGCGACTGGATTCGCAAGGCGCAGAACCTCATCCTGACGGGACCAACCGGCGCTGGGAAAACCTGGATCGCATGCGCGTTTGGGCAACAGGCCTGCCGGCAGGGCTTCTCCGTCTTGTACGTGCGTGTTGCCCGGCTGTTCGAAGAATTGAAGATCGCCCATGGCAACGGCAGCTTCAACCGGCGGCTCGCACAGCTTGCCAAGATGGACGTGTCCTGCTGCTCAATGACTGGGGCCTGCAGGATCTCGATCAGGGCGCCCGAAATGACTTGCTCGAAGTGCTCGACGACCGTGTCGGCACGCGCTCCACAGCTCCACAATTATTACCAGTCAGTTGCCGCTCGAACACTGGCATGCCTGGCATCAACCTGTCCCCTAAAAAGGATCAAGGCTAACGCCCGTCGTTGATCACATGCGCAACACCACCGCCGAACTCGAATGGTCATCGCGTTTCGGTCGCGTGATCAGCTGTTTCGGTTCGCTGATCACGTTCGCCGAAATACGCAACCAGATTGCCTAACGCGCCCATGCGTTGCACCCGACGGCTCGACGCTTCCATCGACAGCCGTGTCGCCACTTCCGTTTGCCATCGCTCCCACGCGGCCTGTTCGGCATCGACACGGCGAATCGAGAATGCAATGAGCAACCACACGGCAAGACACGGCAATGCGGCAATGACCGCGAGCAGCATGAGGTTTTGACGCCAGCGCATCATCACGTCGGCCGTTGCGTAACCGGTTGCGACATAGAGCGGATAGTGGCCGACACGACGATAAGCGACCAGCCGGTGCACGTGATCGACCGATGAATTCACATCGAGCAAGCTATACAGATCGTTGCTCCGGAATGCTTGCGTAAAGGGCGTGTTCGCCGCAGGTTGCACATTGCCCGAGTCTTGCGCACATTGCCCGAGTCTTGCGGATAGCGTACCAGAATGCCGCCATCGCGACGATATAGGCCGATCCACGAGCGTCTGATCGCCCGCCGCAAGTTCGCGATAAAAGTCGGTGAAATAAGCACGCTTGAGCGCAATCGACACGACGCCCAAAAACTGGCCGTTTTGCCGATGCGTCCCATGGTGGTCGTAAAGACATCCGACTGCGCCACTTTGCCGCGCAAGGGTAGCGAGAAATAAGTGACCGGCGCGACCGCACGCGCGGACACGAAGTCGTCGCGTTGCGCAATGGACACCGGCGGCGCAGGGTAATAGCGGCTATTGGCGAGCAGCATGCCGTTCGCGCCGAACACGGAGATGGCGGCGACCTGAGCCAGTGTGCCGCTCATGTCGTCGAGCGTGTGATGCAGCGCTTCCTCACGCGCCGAAAATGGCCGCATCGTCGCTGTTGCCGAGTATATCGACGATGCGCGCTTCCAGTTGTTGATTGAGGTCCAGCACCTTGAGAGCGCATGCGCGTTGGCGACGCGCGACAGGCGCTCGCTCAGTTCACAGCATCAGCATAGCGGCGCTGATAGTCTGTATATAGACCGGAGAGATGGCTAACACCTGTTCCAGGACAGGGGTAACACTTCGGAC